>NZ_JBJLSK010000002.1:0-274545 GCF_050871965.1 Kineococcus lubricus | reverse complement strand
CC
Organism: Kineococcus lubricus; assembly: GCF_050871965.1. Lineage (NCBI taxonomy): Bacteria > Bacillati > Actinomycetota > Actinomycetes > Kineosporiales > Kineosporiaceae > Kineococcus > Kineococcus lubricus. Next base: position 274,543 of record NZ_JBJLSK010000002.1, on the reverse strand, counting down.
CCCCCCGCCCCCCCCCCCCCGGCGCCCGCCCCCCCCCCCCCCCCGCCCCCGCCCCCGCCCCGCCGCCCCCCAACGATCCGTCCCCCGACCGCTCGCCCACAGGGTTTTCCACACTGTCCACAGGCGGGCTGTGGATCAGCGGCGGCGCACCACCAGCCAGACGGCGAGGGCCGTCACCGTAACGATCGCGCCGACGAGGACGGCGGTCTGCTGCGTCGGCGTCCCCGGCGCGCTGGCGGAGACGTCGTGCACCTTCTGCTGGGCGCCGGCCTTGAGGTCGTCGGCCTTGGCCTGGGCCTGCGCCTTGACGTCGGCCTTCGCCGCGAGGGCGTCGGCGGTGTTCGCCAGCCGGGCGCGCGTCTCCTCGATGTCGCGCTGGAGCTCCTCGCGGTCCGTGGGGGTGCTCTGGCTCATCGGTGGAAACCTTCCTTGACGGTCTGGACGTCCTGCTTGAGGCCGTCGACGGCGGCCTGCGGCACCGGCGGCGTGGCCTGCTGGACCTCCTTCTTGCCCATCAGCGCCAGGACCCCCGCGACCGCGAACAGCACGACCGCCACGATGACCGCGGCCAGCCACGCCGGCACGGCCGCCGACAGGGCGACGATCGCGGCCGCCACCAGGGCACCGACCCCGAAGAACGCCAGCAGGCCCGCCCCGGAGAACATCCCGATCCCCACGCCGGCCTTCTTGCCCTTGGCGGCGAGGTCCATCTTCGCGAGCTGCACCTCGTCGCGCACCAGGTGCGAGACCTGCTCGGTGAGCTGCCCCAGCAGCTGGCCGACGGTCTCGTCCGACCGGGCGGGACCGGCCGTGGAGCCGGCCACGGGACCGGGCCCGTGGGTGACGCTCAGGTCGTCGGTCCGGGTGCCGGACCCCGTGGTGGGTTGACTCATGCCCGGGTGGTACCCACTGCGCGCGCCGACCAATCAGCCCATGTGCGGGTACAGGTGCGTCGTCGGCCCCACGAACGTCTCCTTGACCGCGCGCGGGCTCGTCCAGCGCTGGAGGTTCAGGATCGAGCCGGCCTTGTCGTTGGTGCCCGAGGCCCGCGACCCCCCGAAAGGCTGCTGGCCGACGACGGCGCCGGTGGGCTTGTCGTTGACGTAGAAGTTCCCCGCCGCGAACCGCAGCGCCTCCGACGCCTGCACGACCGCGGCCCGGTCGGTCGCGACGACCGCACCGGTGAGGCCGTACGCGGAACCGGAGTCGACGGTGCGCAGCACGTCCGCCCACGCCCCGGGACGGGTGTCGTCGTAGACGTGGACGGCCAGCAGCGGCCCGAAGTACTCCTCGCCGAACGCGGCGTCGGTGGGGTCGTCGCCCAGGACGACGGTCGGGCGCACGAAGTAGCCCTCGGAGTCGTCGTAGGTGCCGCCGGCCGCGATCGTCAGCCCGTCGGTGGCCTTGGCCCGCTCGATCGCGGCGACGTTCTTCGCGTAGCTGCGGGCGTCGATGACGGCGCCGCCGAAGTTCGACAGGTCGCTCACGTCGCCGTACGTCAGGGAGTCGACGGTGGCGAGGAACTCCTCCCCCACCACGTCCCACACCGACTTCGGCACGAACGCGCGCGAGGCCGCGGAGCACTTCTGCCCCTGGTACTCGAACGCCCCCAGGACCAGGGCGTTCTTCAGGACCTGCGGGTCGGCCGAGGGGTGCGCGACGACGAAGTCCTTGCCGCCGGTCTCCCCCACCAGCCGCGGGTACGTCCGGTAGGTCCCGATGTTCTCCCCGACGGTCCGCCACAGGTGCTGGAACGTCGCGGTGGACCCGGTGAAGTGGATCCCCGCCAGGTGCGGGTCGGCGAGCAGGACGTCGGAGACGTCCCGGCCGTCCCCGGTCAGCAGGTTCACCACGCCCGGCGGCAGCCCGGCGGCCTCCAGCAGCTTCAGGGTGTGCCAGGCCGCGAGGGTCTGCGTGGGTGAGGGTTTCCACACGACGGTGTTCCCCATGAGCGCCGGGGCCGTCGGGAGGTTCCCCGCGATGGCGGTGAAGTTGAACGGCGTGATCGCGTAGACGAAACCCTCCAGCGGGCGGTGGTCCAGGCGGTTCCACACCCCCGGGCTCGACACCGGCTGCTCCTCCAGGAGCCGGCGGCCGAACGCGACGTTCCAGCGCCAGAAGTCGACGAGCTCGCACGGGGCGTCGATCTCGGCCTGCTGCGCCGTCTTCGACTGGCCCAGCATCGTCGCGGCGGCGATCCTCTCCCGCCACGGCCCGGCCAGCAGGTCCGCGGCGCGCAGGAACACCGCGGCACGGTCGTCGTAGTCCATCGCGGCCCAGTCGTGGCGGGCCGCGAGCGCGGCGTCGACGGCGGCGCGGGCCTGGTCCCCCGTCGCCGTCCCGAACGTGCCGAGGACGGCGGCGTGCCGGTGCGGCTGGACGACGTCGACGCGCTCGCCGGCGCCGAAGACGGGTTCCCCGGCGATGGTCTGGGTCAGTTCGACGGGGTTCGCGGCGTGCTCGGCGAGGGCGGCGGTGAGCCGTTCGCGCTCGGGGGTCCCGGGGGCGTAGGTGTGGACGGGTTCGTTGCGGGGCGCGGGGACGTCCGTGACGGATTGCACTGGGGTTCCTCCTGGGCGGGCGGTCAGCCGGCGACGAGCGAGCGGGCGAAGAACGCGAGGTTGGCGGGGCGTTCGGCGAGGCGGCGGGAGAAGTACCCGTACCAGTCGGTGCCGTAGGGGACGTAGACGCGCACCGCGTGCTGCCGGGCCAGGCGCTGCTGCTCGGGGGCGCGGATGCCGTAGAGCATCTGGAACTCGGCCGACCCGGCGGGCCTGCCCTTGAGCAGTTCCTCGGCGAGGTTCACCAGGCGCAGGTCGTGGGTGGCGATCATCGGGTAGGCGCCGCCGTCCAGGAGGGTCCGCAGGCAGCGGACGTACGCCTTGTCGACGTCGGCCTTGGCGGGGTACGCGACCTCGGGGGGCTCGTTGTAGGCGCCCTTGACGAGCCGGACGCGCGAGCCGGGGTGCGCGAGGTCGCGAGCGTCGCCCTCGGTGCGGCGCAGCATGGCCTGCAGGACGCAGCCGGTGCGGGGGAAGTCCGCGCGCAGCGCGCGCACGGTCTCCAGGGTGTCCTCGACGCGGGTGTGGTCCTCCATGTCGACGGTGACGTCGACGCCGGCGGCGTGCGCCCGCTCGACGAGGGTGCGGGCGCGCTCGGTGGCGCGGCGCGGGCCGTCCGGGCCCAGGCCCTGACCGAGCGCGGACAGCTTGATCGAGATCTCGTTGCCCGCGGTGAGGCCCTCGCCGCTGAGGCGGTCGAGCAGTTCGGAGTACCCGGCGACGGTGTCGTCGGCCTGCTCGGGGGTGGTGACGTCCTCGCCGAGGCGGTCGAGGGAGACGGCGATGCCGCCGCGGGTGAGGTCGCGCACGGCGCGGGTGGCGGCCTCGACGTCGTCACCGGCGATGAAGCGGGCGACGACGGGACGGCTGAGGGTGCTGCCGGTGACGAGCCGGCGGACCCCGCTGTTGCCGGCGACACCGAGGAGGAGTTGTCCGAACACACCTCGACGCTAGGCGCGTCGGCGTCGCGGGGCCACCGACACCCGTCACGGATCGGGGGCACCGGGTCATCCAGGTGGATGATCGGCGGGTGAACGCCACCGACCAGGTGCAGGACCTCGTCGACACCGTCGCCGAGCTGACGGGCGCGCCCGCGACGCTGGAGGACCGCGACCTGCTGCTCGTGGCCTCCTCCGGCCACGACGACGACGTGATCGACGAGGTGCGGCGGCGGTCCATCCTGCGGCGGCGCTCGGACCCGCTCGTGCAGGAGCTGTTCGCCGGGTTCGGCATCGCCCGCGCCACCGGGCCGCTGCGCGTCCCGGGGGACCCGGCGACCGGTCGGCTGGCGCGGTGGTGCCTGCCGGTGCGCTGGCGCGCGGTGACGTACGGGTACCTGTGGCTGCTGGACCCGCACGGCCGCGTGCGGGCCGAGCACCTCGACCGCGTCCACGACGCCCTCGACCTGCTCGCCGCGCACCTGGCGACGCGGGCCCGCACCGCGGACCGCACGACGTGGGCCGTCGGGGAGCTGCTGTCCCCCGACGCGGGGTCGCGCGCGCGAGCCGTGGAGGAGCTGCGGCGCGACGGGCTGCTGACCGCGACGGTGACGGTGGTCGCGCTGGCCGCGGCCGACGGCGGCCCCACCGGCGCCGTCAACGGGTGGCTGCTGCCCCGGGCCGTCCTGACCGCCGGGGTCGGGCACCGGGCCGCGCTCGTCGTCCCGGCCCCGCTGGTGGGGGCCGACATCGCCGCGAGGGCGGCGGCGGCGCTGCTGCCGCAGCACCCGGCGGGGGTGGCGGCGGGGGTCTCGGGGGCGGTGCCGGCGACGTCGGCGCACACCGGCTGGCAGCAGGCCGACGCCGCCCTGCGCTCCGGCGGGGCGGGGGTGCGGGAGTGGGAGCGGCTGGGCGTGTGGCGGCTGCACGCCCTCGGGGAGCCGTCCGCGCTGACCGCGGTGGTGGTGGACGAGCGCGCGCGGGCGCTGCTGGACGACCCCGCCCTGGCCGACCTCGTCGAGACCGTCCGCACCTACCTGGACCTGGCCGGGTCGGCGCAGCGGACCGCGCAGGCGCTGTCGATCCACCGGCAGACGCTGTACCACCGGCTGCGCCGCGTCCGCGAGGTCACCGGGTACGACCTGGACGACGGGCGCGACCGGCTCGCGCTGCACCTGGCGCTGCTGCTGGGGGGCGGGGAGTCGTCCGAACGGTGATCGGGGCCGCGACCGACGGGTGATGGGACCGCCGCCCCCGTCGGGCAGGGTCGACGCCATGACGCAGCGACGCACCCCGCAGCAGAAGGCCACCTCGTCGCAGGAGCTCACGACGTGGCTCGCCCTGGCGGTGGCGATGCTGGCCATCTCGATGCCGCAGTGGATCCAGGCCCTCAGCGGGGAGAAACCCCTCGGGTACCTGCCCGCCGCCGGCTTCACCGTCGCCGCGGTCCTGTTCGCGGTGCGGGCCCGCCGGTGCGCCCGACGGCGCTCCGGGCGCTGACCCCTACACGTTCACCGGCTCCGGCGCGGGCGCCGGCCGCGGCGCCCGCAGCCGTTCCAGCGGCAGGAACGCCGCCCAGCACACCACCGTCGGCAGGAAGTGGATGCCGAGGGTGAGGTACGTCGAGAGGTGGAACAGCAGCGCGGCGCCGACCGCGCACGCCAGCCACCGGCCCCGCAGCCACAGCGCGACGGGGGCCAGGAACTCGCACACGAGCACGACCCACTGCACGGCGACGAGGAACGCGGGGAACCGCCCGACCCAGTCGCCGAGGCCCGAGCCGCGGCGCGTGACGGCCCACACGGTGACGGCGCCGTTCGCCCAGTCCCACGGCGTCCCCGAGCGGACCCACTTGCTGACCGCGGACCCGGCGTACGTGGCGACGGTGGCGATCTGGACGCAGCGCAGCGCCCACCCGGCCCGGCGCGAGGGCGTCGGGTCGTCGAAGTCGGCGCGCCCGGCGGTCAGCAGCACGACCATCGCGACGACGATCGCCATGTGGTCGTGGGCGACGTAGCCGAACCCCATCGACCACAGCGTCCAGGACAGGTAGCCCAGGGAGCTGAGCCAGCCGGCGAGGTACCGGGTGCGGCGGGGCAGCGCCAGGACGATCCCGAGGACCATCGCGGCCACCGCCAGCGACGCGGTGAGGGTCGTCGGCGGCGGCAGGTGCAGGACGCGGCCCAGCAGGGTCGGGCGCCAGAACGCCCCCACGTGGACGTGGGAGAAGACGTGCTTCGTGAGGAACAGCGCGTCGAGGAGGGCGAAGCAGGCCAGCAGCAGCCGCAGCCACGCGACGCGGGCGCGGGGCAGCGCGGGCACCAGGAACCCCGCGAGCCGGTTCACGAGGCGCTCCCGGTGGCGGTCCAGGTCGCGAGGACGCGGACGTCGGTGGGGCCGACGAGGCGCGCGTCGCGCAGCCGGCGCTCGCTGCGCACCAGCCGCAGCTCGCGCAGCGGCGCGGCGTCGGGGTGCAGCGCCGCGCGGGAGCGGGCCAGGTCCCCGAGCAGGCCGGGATGGGCGATGATCCGCTGCCCCTGCCCCTCGACCTCCGCGCGGGACAGCCCGACCCCGGCGGGGGTGAGGGGGACCTGGACCACCTCGCCGTCGACGGTGGTGCCCTCCAGGGAGGTGGTGACGACGCTGCCGTCCGCGGGCCGCGGTGTCGCGTACTGCGACAGGGAGCCGAGCGGGAACCAGTCGTTGGTGTCGACCAGCTGACCGCCGAGCAGCACCGCCAGACCGGCGCCCACCGCGCCGACGCGCCAGGCGACGGACCCCCTCGACAGTTCCCCGGCCCCGGTGGTGCTCACAGGCAGTGATTGTGCTGCACGGGGGGTTCTCACCGGGGGAGAACCGCGCAGGGGCGGGGTCAGGTGAGGCGCACCGCCACGACGGCGACGTCGTCCTCGGGGCGCGGCGGCAGCAGCTCGTCCAGCAGCGCGTCGCACAGGTCCTCCAGGCCCAGGTCGGCGCGCCGGGTGACGGCGTCCAGCAGCCGCGCCGTCCCCACGTCCAGGCTCTGGTCGCGCCGTTCGACGAGGCCGTCGGTGTGGAAGAGGACGGTGTCGCCGCTGCGCAGCAGCAGTTCCCCGTCGTGCCGGTCCGTGCCCGGGTCGATGCCCAGCAGCAGGTCGGGCCCGTCCCGGCCGTCGGCGACGACGAGCGGGACGGCCACGCCGCCGCGGCGCAGCATCACCGGGGCGGGGTGCCCGGCGCTGGAGAACTCCAGGCGCACCCCGTCGGGCTGCGGTTCGAGGCGGCCCACCAGCGCGGTCGCCATCGTCGGCAGCCCCAGGCCGGCCATCGCCGCGTCGAGCCGGCCCAGCAGGCCGGCCGGGCCGTCGGGCGCGGCGAAGGAGATGCCGCGCAGCAGGTTGCGCAGCTGCCCCATGGCCGCCGCGGCCCCGATGTCGTGGCCGACGACATCGCCGATGACGAGCATCGTGGACCCGTCGGGCTGGTGGAACGCGTCGTACCAGTCGCCGCCGACTTGCGCGGCCTGCGCGGCGGGGCGGTACCGGACGGCGGTCTGCCAGTGCGGGGACTGGGCGGGGGCGGTGAGCAGGTCGCGCTGCAGCCCCTCGGCGATCCTCTGCTGCTGGCCGTAGAGGCGGGCGTTGTCCAGGGCCAGCGCGGCGCGCTCGGCGACGCCGGAGGCGGTGGCGAGGTCCTCGGGGTCGAAGGGCCGGCGGCCGTGGTCGCGGGCGAGGGTGACCAGGCCCACCGTGCGGCCGCGCGCCCGCAGCGGCAGCACCGTGACGAACTCGGGGTCGAGCTCGCCGATCTCGCGGGCGGCGGGGCCGTCGACGAGGAGGTCGCGGATGGCGTCGACCGCCGGGACCGGCAGGATCACGGGCCGGCCGGTCCGCACCGCCTGGAGGATGAACGGCGGGCCGTCGGGGTTGCGCTCGACGACGGCCCGCATCCGGTGCGAGCGGTAGCTCTCCAGGAGGTCCTGCCGCGCGGGGTCGGCGTGCTGGCAGCCGACGTCGCGCAGCGTGCCGTGGTCGTCGATCACCGAGACGATGCACCAGTCGCCCAGGACGGGGACGAGGATCCCGGCCAGCCGGGCGACGGCCGTCTCGGCGTCCAGCGTCCCGGACAGGTGGGCACCGACGGCGGCCAGCACCTGGACCTGGGTGGTGGCGCGCTGGGCGGCCTCCTCGGCGGCGCGGCGCGCGCCGCTGGGCAGCAGCAGGACGCTGGTGCCCTCGCCGTCGGGCCAGGCGCGCAGCTCGCACCACAGGGCGAGCGGTTCGGGGTGCAGCAGCTCCACCGTCTCGGCGCGGCCGGTGCGCTCGACGGCCTGCAGGACCCGGTCGGTGTCGGACCCGGCGGCCAGGGAGAAGACGTCCCCCCAGGGACGGCCCAGGAGCTCGGCGCGCGGGCGGCCGGCGAGCCGTTCGGCCTCGGCGTTGAGGGTGCGCAGCAGGCCGTCGTGGTCGAGCGCGTAGTAGGCGGCGGGCAGGGACTCCAGCGCGCTGGCCACGTCGACGCGGTGGTCGCGACCGGCGTCGTGGGCGACGCCGGTCAGGCGGACCGGCCGGCCGCCGTCGAGCAGGACGCGGCCGCGCACCCCGAGCCAGGCGGGCACGCCGTCGCGGCGCCGCACCCGCAGTTCCACGTGGAACGACCCGCCGTCCTCGACGGCCCGGGTCACCGCGTCGCGGAACCGGCGCAGGTCCTCGGGGGTCAGGAGGTCGGCCAGGCGGTCGGCGAACCCCGTCGCGGTGGTGTCCGGCGGGTGGCCCAGGAGGGCGGCGAGCCGTTCGTCGGCGGTCAGCCGGCCGGTGCGCAGGTCGTAGTCGAACAGGGCCACGTCGGCGGCCTGGAGGGCGAGGTCGAGCCGGACGCGGTCGGTCTCCGGCGTCGGGACGGGCTCGAGCACGCGGCCCGCACCTCCTCCTCGTCCGTCGGTCACTGCCTCGCACCCCCTCAGATCACCCGAGGGTATCCGCGGGCCCACCGGCGGTCACCCGCTCAGCCGGCCGGTGCGGCCAGCGCCCCCTCCAGCCGCCGCAGAAGGTCCAGCAGCCGCCGGCGGTCGTCGGGGTCCAGGACGGCGAACGCGGCGGCCGCCGACTCCCGCGAGCGCCGGTGCAGCTCGTCGAGGACGGCGCGGCCGGCGGGGGTCAGGTCCAGGAGGGTGGAGCGGCGGTTGTCGGGGTCGGGGGTGCGGCGCAGCAGACCGGCCTGCTCGAGGGGGTCGGCGAGGTCGGTCAGGGAGCGGGGGGCGATGTGCAGGTGCTCGGCGACGGCGCCCATGCGCGGCGGGTCGTCGCAGCGGCCGACGACGCGCAGGACGCGGCCCTGGGCGGGGGTGACGCCGAGGTCGTGGAGGTCGCCGTGGCTGCGCCGGCGCAGTCGCCACTGCACCGAGCGCAGGGTCTCGAGGAGTTCGCCGTCCAGGTCGTCCACGACGACACCCTACCGTCGTTGAGGTAACCTCACCGTGAGGTAGCCACAACGACCAGGAGGTGCCGGTGCGGGGAGACCCCGGACGCGACCCGTTCCGGCTGGGCCGGGTCGACCCGGCCGAGCCCGACCGCCCCCGGCGCGGCGAGGTGCAGCGCGTCCTGCACCTGTTCCGCCCGCACGTGCCGACGCTGGCCGTCGTCGCGGCGCTCATCGCCCTGTCGGCCGTCGCCGGCGTCGCCTCCCCGTTCCTGCTGCGCGAGATCGTCGACGTCGCCCTCCCCGAGCGCGACCTGACCCTGCTGGCGTGGCTGGCGGCCGGGCTCATCGGGATCGCCGCCGTGGGCACCGTCCTCGACGTCGTGCAGGGGCTGCTGACCACCCGCGTCGGGCAGGCCGTCATGCACGGGCTGCGGACGGCGCTGTACGCGCACCTGCAGCGCATGTCGCTGGGCTTCTTCGCCCGCACCCGCACCGGTGAGGTCCAGTCGCGCATCGCCAACGACATCGGCGCCATGCAGACGGTCGTCACCAGCACCGGCGCCGACCTGGTGCAGAACCTCGCGACCGTCGTGGTCACCGCGGTGGCGATGCTGGCGCTGGACTGGCGGCTGGCGCTGTTCTCCTTCTGCGTCCTGCCGCTGTCGGTGTGGCTGAACCGGCGCGTGGGCCGGCTGCGGCGGCGCATCACCGCCCAGCGGCAGCGGCAGCTGGCGGAGATGTCGGCGACGGTCGAGGAGACCCTGTCGATCTCGGGGATCCTGCTGACCCGCACCACCGGCCGGACCCCCGAGGTCGTCGAGCGGTTCACCGGGCAGTCCGACGACGTGGCCCGCCTGGAGGTCGGCTCGGAGATGGCCGGGCGCTGGCAGTGGTCGCTCATCACCCTGACCATGGCGGCGGTCCCGGCGCTGACGTACCTGCTCGGCGGCTGGATCCGCGGGACCGGGACGGCCCTGAGCATCGGCACCCTCGTCGCGCTCGTCACCCTCCAGGGGCAGCTGTTCCGGCCGCTGGGCGCGCTGCTGCGGATCGTGGTGCGCCTGCACGCCTCGATGGCCCTGTTCACCCGCGTCTTCGAGTACCTCGACACCCCGCCCGAGGTCGTCGAGCGCCCCGGCGCGCGGGAGCTGCCGGACCCGCGCGGCCACGTCGAGTTCCGCGACGTGTCCTTCGGCTACCCCGGGGCGGACGGGCCGACCGTGACGGGCGTGTCCCTGGACGTGCCCGCGGGGACCTCGCTGGCGGTCGTCGGGGCGACCGGCTCGGGCAAGACGACCTTGGGGTACCTGCTGTCGCGGCTGTACGACGTGGACTCCGGGGCGGTGACGATCGACGGGGTCGACGTCCGCGACCTCACGGCGCGCTCGCTGTCGGACGCGGTCGGGGTCGTCACCCAGGAGACGTTCCTGCTGCACGCCTCCGTGGCGGACAACCTGCGCTTCGCCCGGCCCGGCGCGAGCGACGAGGACCTGCGCCGCGCGGCGCGGATCGCCCAGATCGACGACGCCCTCAGCGCGCTGCCGCAGGGCTACGACACCGTCGTCGGCGAGCGCGGGTACCGGTTCTCCGGCGGGGAGAAGCAGCGGATCGCGCTGGCCCGCACGGTGCTGCGCGACCCGGCGGTGCTGCTGCTGGACGAGGCGACCTCGGCGCTGGACACCCGGACCGAGCGGGCGATGGCCGACGCGCTGGCGCAGCTGTCCAGCGGCCGCACGACCATCACCATCGCCCACCGGCTCTCGACGGTGCGCCACGCCGACCAGATCGCGGTCCTGGAGCACGGGCGGGTCGTCGAGCGCGGCAGCCACGACGAGCTGCTCGCCGCGGGCGGGCGGTACGCCGCGCTGGTGGCCGCGGACGAGGCCCGCGCGGAGCTGCCGGGGTAGCCCGGGACCCCCTCAGGCGGGGCGCGCGGAGGCCACCATCGCGCGGACCTGGGCGAGGATGTCGTCGAGGTCGTCGACGGGGATGCCCATCGAGGCCGAGTTCCACAGGCCGTCGCCGACGAGCTGGACGATGCGGGCCAGCCCGGGGTCCCCCACCTGCTCCTCGATGAGCCGGCGCCAGCCGTCGTTGGCCGCCACGTAGGCGGCGGTGGCGCGGGGGTCGTCCTCCTGCGCCAGCCGCAGCGTCGCGATGAGGACCGTGTAGAGCTGGTCGGGGACCGAGCCGGTGACGGCGAGCGGTTCGGTGGCGGAGGTGCGGACGTAGTACTCCGCCGGGCCCTCGGGCGCGGCCCGCATGAGGTCGGCGTCCTGCGCGGCGAGCTGGGCGAAGCGGCCCAGGAGCCCGTCGACGAGGGCGTCCTTGGACGCGAAGTGGTAGAGCAGCCCGCCCTTGGAGACGCCGGCGCGCGCCGCGACGGCCTCCAGCGTCGCCGACCGCGCCCCGGTGCTGACGACGAGCGCGGCGAAGGCGTCGACGAGGCGGTCGCGGGTGGCGCTGGGGGCCCTGGTCACGCGGGGAAGGCTAACCACTCGCCAACTGTACCGTCTGGACGGTACAGTCGTGGGGACGTTCAACCGAGGAACGAGACCCATGACCCTCCAGACCGCCCAGCCGGTCCCCACCCGCCCCACGTCCCGCCAGTGGGCCGCCCTGGCCGTGCTCGTGCTGCCAGTGCTGCTCATCTCCGTGGACATGACCGTCCTGAGCTTCGCGCTGCCCGCCATCAGCGAAGCCGTCTCCCCCACCGGCACCGAGCTGCTGTGGATCGTCGACGGCTACTCGCTGGCCATCGCCGGCCTGCTCGTCACGATGGGCACCCTCGGCGACCGCCACGGCCCGCGCCGGATGCTGCTCATCGGCTCCGCCGCCTTCGGCGTCGTGTCGCTGCTCGCCGCGTTCGCCGACACCGCCGAAGCCCTCATCGCCGCCCGCATCGCCCTCGGCGTCGCCGGGGCCACCCTCATGCCGTCCACGCTGTCGCTGCTGCGCAGCACCTTCAGCGATCGCGAGCAGCGCCGCACCGCCTTCGCCGTGTGGGCCGGCGGGTTCGCCGCCGGTGGCGCGCTCGGGCCCATCGTCGGCGGCTGGCTGCTGGAGCACTTCTGGTGGGGCTCGGTCTTCCTGCTCAACGTCCCCTTCATGGTCGCGCTGCTGGTCCTGGCCCCGATCGTGGTGCGCGAGCACCGCTCCGACGGCACGCACGGACGCCTCGACGTCCCCAGCGTCGTCGTGTCGATCCTCGCGCTGACCTCGCTGGTCTACGGCGTCAAGACCCTCGCCGAGCACGGCCCCGCCCTCGCGCCCGTCACCACGTCCCTGCTCGGCCTGGCGCTCGCGGTGGTCTTCGTCCGCCGGCAGTTGCGCCTGGACGACCCGCTGCTGGACGTGGACCTGTTCCGGCTGCCGGTCTTCCGGTCCTCCGTCATCGCCAACCTCATGAGCGTCTGCGGCATGACGGGGATGCTGTTCGCCGTCTCCCAGTACCTCCAGCTCGTCCTGGGCCTGCGCCCGCTGCACGCCGGGCTGCTGCTGCTGCCCGGGGCGGTCGCGACGTTCGTCGCCGGGCTCGTCGCGGCCCGGCTGGCGCGCCGGCTGCGGCTGGACGCGCTGATCGCGACCGGGCTGCTGCTGGGCACCGCCGGGTACGTGGTCATGGCGCTGCTGCGGCCCGGCGCCGGGGACGGCGCCGCCGTGCAGCTGGCCGTCGCGTTCGTCGTGCTGTGCACCGGCGCGGGCCTGGCCGAGACCCTGACCAACGACGCCATCCTGTCCGCGGCGCCCGCGGGCCGCGCCGGGGCCGCCTCGGCGATCTCCGAGACGGCCTACGAGGTGGGCGCGGTGCTCGGCACGACCGTCCTGGGCAGCGTGCTCAACGCCGTCTACCGCCGCGAGGTCGACGTCCCCGCCGGGGCGGAGGCCGCCCGGGAGACCCTCGGCGCCGCCGTGGAGCTGTCCGCGGCGCGGCCCGACGGCGCCGCGCTGCTGGCCTCGGCCCGTGAGGCGTTCACCCACGGCCTCGACACGACCGCCGTCGCGGGGGCCGCCCTCACCGCGGCCGCCGCGCTGCTGGTGTGGCGCTCGCTGCGCCCGGCGTCCCGGGGAGGGTCCCGGGGCGCGTCCCGGGAGGTGGACCTGACCCGCGGGGCCTAGCGTCGAGGAGGTCGAGAGGAGAACGACCGTGCCCAAGACCTCGAAGGCCGGGAAGCCGGTCCAGGACGAGCTGCCCAGCACCCTGCGCCGCTCGGACCGCAAGGCCCAGGCGACGTTCGCGAAGGCGCACGACTCCGCGCAGGACCAGTACGACGACGCCGAGCGCGCCAACCGGGTCGCCTGGGGGGCCGTCAAGCACACCCACGAGAAGGTGGGCGACCACTGGCAGCCCAAGGAGGGTGGCCGCAAGGGCCCCTCGGACCCGCAGTCGGAGGGGTCGGTGGACACCCACCGCCGCTCCTCGGGCGGGGTGGACGAGCACGCCACCAAGGACCACCTGCTCCAGGTCGCCCGCGAGCTGGACGTGCGCGGCCGGTCGCGGATGACCAAGGCCGAGCTCGTCGAGGCGATCCGGAAGGCCAACGACCGCGCCACCCGCCGCTCGCGCGGCTGAGCGGACCGGTCAGTGCGGCAGCAGCGGCCGGGCGCACCGGCGGTGGGCGGCCTCGACCTCATCGCGCTGGCGCTCGGCGCGGTCGGCCAGGGCCCGCACCCCGGTGCTCCAGTCGGCCGGCTCGGCGGCGACCAGGTCCCCCAGCAGCCGGGCCGCGACGGCGCGCCGGTGCAGCCCGCCCAGCACGTCCTCCAGCACCAGCAGGGCCTCGACGACGGCCTCCCGCGCGGGGTGCGCGGCGGGCAGCGCCCCGGCCACCCGGTCCACGACCGGCAGCCGGTGCAGCAGCGGCGTGACGCGGCCGGCGTGCGCGGTCAGCCAGCTCACCCCCACGACGGCCCAGTCGGTGCTCGCGCCGAGGCGGCGCATGGCGCTCTTGAGCGCGGCGCGGTCGGCGCCGACCTCGCGGCGCACGCGCAGCAGGGTCGTGCGCTCGGCCACGAGCACCTCCATCGCGGCGGCGCGCCGCAGCTGCTCGCCCAGGCCCGTGGCGGCCGCGAGCTGCTCGTTGAGGTAGGCGCGCAGCACGGGGTCGGCCGCGGGCACCCGGGGCCCGCGGCCGGGCAGCCGACCGGAGATCAGAGCGGGGACCGACACCACAGGAGGACGCTAACCCCATGGAGTTCCTGCGCGCGCTGCCGGTGCTGCCGGTGCACGACCTCGACGCCGAGGTCGGGTTCTACGAGGCCCTGTCGTTCCACGTGCAGCACCGGGAGGACGGGTTCGCGGCCCTCGAGCGCGACCGCGTCCTGTTCGGCCTGCGCGCGGTGGACGTGACGGTGCCGCCGCCGGGCCTGTCCTGGCAGCTGGAGGTGGACGACGTCGCCGGGGTCCTGGCGGCCGCGCTGGCCGCCGGGGTCGTCGTCCGGGAGGCCCCGCGGCAGCAGCCGTCGGGCGACTGGACGCTGCGGCTGGCGACACCGGCCGGGTACGAGCTGGTCGTGGAGGGGCAGTCCTCGGGGTCGACGGTGCTGGACCTGCGGGCCGTCGCGCTGTCGCTGCCCGAGGTGGTCGAGCTCGTCGAGGAGGGCCGCACGACGTTCCGGCGCATCGGCGGGGAGTGGATCGCCCGGTTCACCGGGACCCGCGCCGAGGTCCGCACCGACGGGGTCACCGCGGTGGACCTGGAGACGGTGGGGCGCGACCACCTGGAGGAGCTGCTGCGGTCGGCGTGGGAGGAGAACAGCCCGCCGCCGGCGGACGACGTGGGGCTCCTGCGCACGGAGTGACAGGTGTGACGATGGGTGACCGGCCAGGGCCCACCGGTCTCGTCGTTCCGGTGGAACGCCCCCGCTAGGTCACGTAGCGTGTTCACTCGGTCACACAATCGCAGCACGGTGGGGGAACACATGGACGGCGCGCACGGCGGCATGCTCATGACCGAGGGACCCGGGGTCGACACCACCGTCACCCTCATGCCCACGGCCTCCCCCGGCACCGGCACCTGGCACACCGCGACCGTCCGCTCCTGGACCGCCGGCGCCGCCGGGCTCGTCGTCACCAGCCACGTCGCCGCCGACCCCACCACCGTCCAGGCCCTCGACGGCCAGCGCGTCTGGGTCAGCACCGACGCCGGCGACGGCTCCGCCGTCACCCCGCACGCCGTCTTCCAGGCCGTCGCCCAGGCCCACCGCGACGACGAGCTCGCCCTCACCGGCGTCATGCTCCTGGCCGCCGAGACCCGCCGCGGCGCCGTCCGCGCCCCCGCCTCGCTGCCCGCCCACCTGACCATGGCCGAAGGCGTCGCCGACGTGCGCACCGTCGACTACTCCCGCACCGGGATGCGCGTCGAAGGCGCCCAGGACATGCCCGCCCACGCCGACGTCGAGGTCGCCCTCGAACTCGGCGACGGCCTCGAGGTCCACGCCCGCGGGGAGGTCCTGCGCGTCGACGAGACCTCCGGCGAGGCCGTGGTCCGGTTCGTCGAGCTCGACGAGGACGCCGCCGCGGCCCTCGAACGCAGCGTGCTCACCGAGCTGGCCCGGCAGAACCACGGCTGACCTCCCGACCGCGCGGCCGGGGGTCGGGATCGTTGGCCCCTCGCTGCCGATGACCGGGAGCGAGGGGCCAACGATCCCCACCCGTGGGACCTGCTACCCCTGCGACTCCGGCTGCTGCGCCCACCACGCCCGCAGCTCCCGCTCGGCCTCCTCCGGCCCCAGCGGGCCGCGGTCCATCCGCAGCGCCAGCAGGTGCTGGTAGGCGCGGCCCACCACCCGCGACGGCCCGATCCCCAGCAGCTGCATGATCGCGTTGCCGTCCAGGTCGGGACGGATCGCGTCCAGCTCCTCCTGCTCGCGCAGCGCCGCGATGCGCGCCTCGAGGTGGTCGTAGGCGTCCGACAGCCGCTTCGCCTTGCGGGCGTTGCGGGTCGTGCAGTCGCTGCGGGTGAGCTGGTGCAACCGCGACAGCAGCGGCCCGGCGTCCGTGACGTACCGGCGCACCGCCGAGTCGGTCCACTCCCCGTCGCCGTAGCCGTGGAAGCGCAGGTGCAGCTCCGTCAGCCGCGCCACGGCCTTGATCGTGTCGTTGTCGAAGCGCAGCGCCTTCAGCCGCTTCGCCACCATCTTCGCGCCGACGACCTCGTGGTGGTGGAAGCTCACCCCTCCGCCGTCCTCGAACCGGCGCGTGCGGGGCTTGCCGATGTCGTGCAGCAGCGCGGCCAGCCGCAGCAGCAGGTCCGGGCCGTCGGTCTCCAGGTCCATCGCCTGCTGCAGCACCGTCAGGGAGTGCTCGTAGACGTCCTTGTGCCGGTGGTGCTCGTCGATCTCCAGCTGCAGGGCCGGCAGCTCCGGCAGGACGTGCGCCGCCAGTCCCGTCTCCACGAGGATCCGCAGCCCCGCGACCGGGTCGGCGGCCACCAGCGTCTTCTCCAGCTCCACCCGGACCCGCTCGGCCGACACGATCGCGATGCGGTCGGCCATCGCCGTCATCGCCCGCGTGACCTCCGGGGCGACCCGCAGCCGCAGCTGCGCCGCGAACCGGGCCGCCCGCATCATCCGCAGCGGGTCGTCGGAGAACGACTGCTCCGGCGTCCCCGGGGTGCGCAGGACCCCCGCGGCCAGGTCGGTCAGCCCGTCGTGCGGGTCGGCGAAGTCCAGCGACGGCAGCCGCAGGGCCATCGCGTTGACGGTGAAGTCGCGCCGGGACAGGTCCCCCACGAGGTCGTCGCCGTAGGACACCTCCGGCTTGCGCGAGTCCGGGTCGTAGCTCTCGGAGCGGTACGTCGTGACCTCGACGACCACGTCCCGCTTGCGCGCGCCGATCGTCCCGAAGTCGCGGCCCACCTCCCAGTGGGTGTCCCCCCACGCCTTCAGCAGCGCGACGGTGTCGTCCGGGCGGGCGTTCGTCGTGAAGTCCAGGTCGGAGGAGCGGCGGCCGAGGAAGGCGTCGCGCACCGGCCCGCCCACCAGCGACAGCTCGAACCCGGCGGCCTCGAAGACGCGGCCGAGGTCCACCAGCAGCGCCATCACGGGCTCCAGGGCGCTGACCGCCCTGCCCCGGGCCTCCTCCAGCGCCCGTTCCAGGACGGCGGCCGGTTCGGCGGGGACGGGCTCGCGGGACTCCTCGGGCAGCACGGGGTCCAAGCCTGCCATGAGTCGGGGGGTGCGCTGGCTACAGTGAGCCGATGGTCAAGCCTGCCCGGGAGCCGCGCCGCCGGCTGCCCACCGTGCAGGAGACGTCCTCGGGTGGGCTCGTCGTCGACCTGTCCACCGGGGTCCCCCGCGCCGCGGTCATCTGCCGCCTCAACCGCGCCGGTCGCGCCGAGTGGTGCCTGCCCAAGGGGCACCTGGAGGGCGAGGAGACCCTCGAGGAGGCCGCCGTGCGCGAGATCGAGGAGGAGACCGGGATCCGCGGCGAGATCGTCGAGAACCTCGGCAGCATCGACTACTGGTTCTCCGCCGACGGCCGGCGCATCCACAAGGTCGTGCACCTGTTTTTGCTCAAGGCCGTCGGCGGGACGCTGACCATCGAGAACGACCCCGACGCCGAGGCCGTCGACGTCGAGTGGATCGCCTTCAGCGAGCTCGACGAGCGACTGGCCTTCCCCAACGAGCGGCGGGCGGCGACGGCGGCGACCCTGCGCCTGGGCGAACTGGCGTGAGGGCCCGCACCGACGGGCCGGACCTGAGCCGTCGGGGCCTGCTGGCGGGCCTGGCCGCCGGGACGGTCGTCCTCACCCCCGGGACCGCCGCCGCCGCCACCCCGGCGTCCACCACGGCGTCCACCGCGGTTCCACGTGGAACCACCGACGCGCTGCCGCTGCGGGTCGTGCTGCTCGACGTCACCCCCTCGGCCTACTCCGCCGACGACCCGGCGCGGTCCACGATCGTCGTGCGCGCCCGGGTGGAGCACCGCGGCACCGGCGCGCTGACGTCCGTGACCGCCCGGCTGGTGGCGCAGCGCTCGCCGTCGGTGGCCCGCTCGGCGCTGGACCAGTGGGCCCGCGCCTCCGAGCGCGCCTCCATCACCCGGTCCTCGGCGAGCTCGGACGACGTCGTCGTCGGGACCGGCGACCTGTCCCCCGGCGCCTCCGCCGAGGTCGAGCTGACCCTGCCCGCCGCCTCCCTCGGGTCCGGCGTCGGGGCGCACCTGGCCGCCGTCGAGGTCTCCGACGACTCCGGCCGCACCGGGATCGCCCGCACCTTCCTCGTCTCGGCCCCCACCGGGGTCGCCGTCACCCCGACCCCGCTGACCCTGCTGCTGCCGCTGGTCACCGGCCGCGACGGCTCGGCCACCGGCCTGGCCCGCGCCGTGACCGAACGGCTCGGGCCCCTGGTGGCCGGCAGCTCCGACCCCCGGGTGGCGTGGGCGCTGGACCCGGCCCTGACCCTGCCCCCCGTCGCGGCCGGGGACGCCGGGGACGCCGCGCCCGCCACCCCCGACCCCACCGCCTCGAGCACCCCGCAGCCCAGCGACGAGGAGGCCCGGACCCTCACCGACTGGCTCCAGGAGCTGTCCACCGCCGCCGCGGGCCGCGACGTCCTCGCCCTGCCCTACGGGGACCCCGACCTCGCCGCGCTCGACCGCGCCCCCGCCGGCACCGACCTGCTCACCCGCGCCACCGACGCCGCCCGCGGCGCCCTCGACGCGCTGCCCGGCGCCACCGTCCGCACCGACGTCGCCTGGCCCGCCGACCAGGCCGCCGACGAGGACCTGCTCGCCTTCTGCGTGTCCGGCGGGGCGTCCGCTGTCGTCCTCGACGACACCTGCCTGCCGCCGGACGGGGACCTGACCTACACCCCGGCCGCCCGCGCCCGCGTCGACCTGCTCGACACCTCCGTCGAGGCCGTCGTCGCCGACCGCACCCTGTCCTCCGTCCTGGCCGACGCCGCCGACCCCGACCAGGTCGCCCTCGTCCGGCAGCGGCTCGTCGCCGAGGCCGCCACCACCACCCTGCAACGGCCGGGCACCGCCCGCGGGCAGCTCGTCGTGGCCCCCCGCAGCTTCGCCCCCACCGCCGAGGCGCTGTCCGGGCTCGTCGCCGCCGTCGAGGCGTCCGGCTGGGCGACGTGGAGCTCCCTGTCGGACCTGCTCGCCACCCCTGTCCCCGACGTTCCCCGCGCCGCCCCGGCCGTCCCCGCCGCGAGCTCCCGGGCGACCCTGCCCACCAGCCACGTCAGCGCCGTGGACCGCGAGCTCGTCGCCGTCGACGACTTCACCAGCGCCCTGCCCCCGGCCGCCGCCGGCGCCGGGCCGCTGCTCCAGCAGCGGGCCGCGCTGCTGCTGCTCGGGGTGTCCTGGCGCGGGCACACCGGGCAGCTGCCCACCGCGCGCGAGGAGCTCGCCGCCGCCGTCACCACCCTCACCGCCGGCGTCGGCGTCGTCGCCGGCAGCGTGCGCAACCTCGCCGCCGAGCGCAGCGAACTGCCCGTCACCGTCGTCAACGAGCTCGACGTGCCCGTGCAGGTCGACCTCGTGCTCAAACCCCGCACCCCCCGGGTGCAGCTGGAGGCCGTGCCCCGGCAGACCGTCGCGGCCCGCAGCCAGCAGCGCGTCGCCGTCCCGGTGCGGGCCCTGGCCAACGGGTCCGTCGTCGTCGAGGCGCAGCTGCGGACCCCCGCCGGCAGCAGCATCGGCTCACCGGTGGAGATCCGGCTCAACGTGCGGGCGGACGTGGAGAACTGGATCGGCGGGGTCGTCGGCGGCGGCGCCGCGGGCCTGCTGGTCCTCGGCCTGGTCCGCGCCGTCCGCAAGGGGCGCCGGCGCGTCGACGA
Source organism: Kineococcus lubricus (assembly GCF_050871965.1). Taxonomy (NCBI): domain Bacteria; kingdom Bacillati; phylum Actinomycetota; class Actinomycetes; order Kineosporiales; family Kineosporiaceae; genus Kineococcus; species Kineococcus lubricus. The sequence goes on along the minus strand of NZ_JBJLSK010000002.1, from coordinate 254,853 downwards.
CGCCGCGCACGCCCGGCTCGACCCCCGGCCCGAACGCGCCGGGTCAGCGGCGGACCCCGGGCAGCCGGCGCAGTAGCGGGCCGACGAGGTCGTCGAGCTCGCGCACCCGCATGAGCCGGCACAGGCCGAGGAAGACGACGAGGACGAGCACCCCGCCGACGAGGACGACGGCCAGGTTCACGACCTGGGAGTCCACCGGGCCCACCAGTCGCGTCCCCGCGAACGCCAGCGCGCCGGTGACCACCGCGATGATCCCGACCCGCACCGCGGTGCGCAGCACCAGGTAGCCGCCGAGCCCCCGTCCGTCCTGGGCCCGCAGGTGGCGGCGCAGCAGCACCAGCCCGACCGTGCAGGCGACGACGTTGGCGACGGTCATGGTCACGCCGATGCCCACGACGGTCCACTCCGCGGGCACCGCGAGCCAGCAGACCAGGTTGCCCGCGGCGGTGATCACCGCGTTCACCAGCGCGACCCAGAACGGCGTCCGCGCGTCCTCGTAGGCGTAGAACACGCGGCTGACCAGGTAGTTCACGCTGAACGGGACGAGCCCGAGCGACATCGCGACGAGGACCTGGCCCACGGGCCGGCCGTCCTCGAACATCGCGGCCCCGATCCACGGGCCGAGGGCGAGGAAACCCGCCGTCGCCAGCGCACCCGCGGCGGTGACCGTCCGCGCCCCGGTGGAGAAGTCGCGCCGGACGGCGGCCGTGTTCCCGGCGGCGGCCGCGGAGCTGAGCCGGGTGAACAGCGCCGTCACCAGCGAGACCGCCACCAGCGAGTGCGGGAGCATGAACAGCAGGTAGGCGTACGTGTAGGAGGCACCGGTCGCCCCGGGGACCCCTCGGTCGGCGAGTTCCTGACCGGCCCGGCTGGCGGTGTTGGTCGTGAAGAAGAACACCGCCTGCCCCACCACGACCGCCGCGAACGTCCACCCGGCGACGCGACCGGCGCTGCGCAGCCCGATGCCGCGGAACCCCCAGCGCGGCCGGTAGCGGAACCCGGCCCGGCGCAGGGGCCAGAACAGCACGAGCGCCTGGGCGACGATGCCCAGCGTGGCGGTCCCGGCCAGCAGCGCGATCATCCACGGCTGCCAGCCGTTCGTGTCGAGGTCCTTGGCGTCCGGGACGAGCAGCATGAAGACGGCCAGCCCGGCGATCGCGACGACGTTGTTGAGCACGGGCGCCCACATGAACGGCCCGAAGCTGCCCTTGGCGTTGAGCACCTGCCCCAGCACCGTGTACAGCCCGTAGAAGAACACCTGCGGCAGGCACCAGAAGGCCATGGCCGTGGCCAGCGCGCGCCAGTCGTCGGACCACGTCGAGGCGTAGGCGCGGACGATGAGCGGTGCCGCCAGCGTCACCAGGACGGTGGCGCCGGCCATGATCACCAGGGCGAGGGTGATGAGCCGGTCGACGTACTCCTTGCCGCCGTCCGGCATCTTCAGCGCCCGGACGATCTGCGGGACCAGGACGGCGTTGAGCACCCCGCCGGCCAGCAGCATGTAGAAGACGTTCGGGGCCTTGTTGGCGATGTCGAACGTCTGGGCGCCGACCTGGGTCACCGCGCCGATCGCGGCGCCCTGCACGACGCTGCGCGCGAACCCGAGCACGCGCGAGACCAGCGTGCCGCTGGCCATCAGCGCGCTGGACCGGGCCAGGGATGCCTTGGACTCGTCCGGGACGGTCTGGTCGGGTGTCGCGCTCACGACGACGATGGTGGCCGATGCCTGCGCCGGACGGGTCATCGCGTCCCCGGTCCGGTCAAGGTCTTCACACGCGGTGACGACCCACCTCCTGTGCGGAACGTCGGGCGGGTCCTGTCCACGGGAGTGCTGACCCTCCTCCTCGCCGCGCCCGTCACGGCCGCCCACGCCGAGCCGACCGCGCCCACGAGCCGGGCGCTCGCCGCGCAGGCCGACGCGCTGCGCACCCGCGTGGCGGACCTGCGGGTGCAGCAGTCGGTGGCGACGGAGGCCTACGACACCGCCGTCGAGGAGGCCGCCGCGGCCGTCACCGACGAGGTCCGCGCGCAGACCGCGCTGGACGCCGCCACGGGCACCAGCGGCCGGGCCACCTCGGCCGCGACCCGTCGCGTCCGGGCGCTGTACATGGCGGGCCCCTCGCTCCCGGCGGGGCTGGGCGTCCTGGCCGCGGGCCGCCTCGACCAGGCCGCGGCGGCGGCCCGCGACGCCTCCCTCGCCACCGCCGTCGTCACCCGGGACGCGGCCACCGTCACGCGGGCCGCGGACGCCCGGGCCGCCGCGGACGCCGCCGCCGCGCGGCTGCGGGAGGTCCGCGCGCGGAAGTCGGCCGCCCAGGACGCCGCCGAGCAGGCCCGGACGGAGGTCACGGCGGCCCTGGCCGAGCAGGAGCACCTGCTGGAGGGCGCCGACTCCGCCGTGCGGCAGGCCGTCGCCCGCGAGGAGGAGGACGCCCGGCGAGCGGCGCTGGCGGCCGCCGCGGCGCGGGCCGCGGCCGCGGGGGTGGCCGACGCCGCCACCGCGGACGCCACGGTCGCCGACGCCGCGTCCGGCACCGCGCAGGCCGCCATCGCCGCGGCCCGCACCCGCACGGGCCTGCCCTACGCGTGGGGCGCCACGGGCCCGTCGACGTTCGACTGCTCGGGGCTGACCCAGTGGGCGTACCGGCAGGCCGGCACGTCCGTCCCCCGGACCTCCCGGCAGCAGTACGCGGCGCTGCCGAAGGTGCCGCTGGACCGGTTGCAGCCCGGTGACCTGGTCTTCTACGCCTCCGGCGACGACCCCTCGACCATCCACCACGTCGCGCTGTACCTCGGTGGCGGCCGGGTCCTGCACGCCCCGCACACCGGTGACGTGGTGCGCGAGGCGGGTGTCGCGATGGACGGGCTCTACGGCGCGGTCCGGCCCACCTAGTCCTCGCCGCCTAGTCCTGGCAGGCCAGGACCCCCAGCGCGAGGCTCGCGACGTCCTCGACGACCGCGGCCTGCCAGTCGGGGACGTGCTCGGCGGCCACCGCCCGCCACGTCGCCCCGGCGAAGCTGCCGGCCACCGCCCCCACGGCGCCCGCGAGCGCCGGGACGAGCACCGACGTCCCGGCGCGGCGGGCCAGCGCCACCCCGCCGCCGAAACCGCTCGCGGCGCGCGCCGGCAGTGCGGGCCCGTCGAGCCGGCTCGGGGTGGTCGGCCGCTTGTCCGCGTACAGCTCGACGCCGAGCCCGGCCAGGGCCAGCACCTTCGCCGGGGTGGACGTGCCGGTGAGGGCGGGCCCGGCGAACCCGACGCTGCTGCGTCCGCCGGCGGCGACGCCGAGCAGCGCCGACCGCGCCACCAGACCGGCGGCCACCGGGGCGCGGGGCGTGTCGTCGGGGTCGGTCAGGCGCAGCGTGGCGTGCGCGGCGAGGCCGAACGCCAGGTGGGGCACGGCGTCGGCGGTCCAGTCCTCGGCGGTCCAGTCCCGCAGGTCGGTGACGCCGAGGGCGTGGGCGGGCAGGTCGGTGGCGGCCATCGCGGCGGCGCCGGTGACGACACCGCCGACGACGGGCGGGAACCGCAGCCCCGCGGCGCGGGCGAGGCCGACGAGCGCGCCGACGCCCAGCCCGGCGACGGTGCCGGTCAGGGCCCCCAGGGCGGTGCGCCGGTCCTGCCCGTCGACGCGGACCCCGACCCGGTCGGCGAGGGCCTGCGCGGTGTCGGCGGGCATCGAGCCGGCGTCCCGCCCGCGCCAGGCCACGTCCGCGTGGGTCACGGCGTTCAGCACGGCCGTCCCGACGGCACCGGCCGCCAGGCCACCCAGGAGTCCTCGTCGCGCGGAGGTCGTCACGTGGCCATCCTGCGCGCGGTGATCGTCCCGCGCGCGTCGGACGGTCACGCGCGGTGAGCGCCCTAGCATGGGGGCGACACGCAGGCGCGCGAACACGACTTCGGGGGGTTGGTCTGGACGGGGCAGGCCGCAGCACGGGTGAGCAGCTCGTCGCCGACCGGTACGTCCTCGACCGTGAGGTGTCCGTGGCCCGCGGTGACGACGCGGGCCCGACGGGGCCGAGGGACTACGCCGGCCGCGACCTCACGCTGGACCGGCCGGTGCGGGTGCGGGTGCTGGAGGCGTCCGACCCGCGCGCCGAGGAGTTCCTGGACGCCGCGCGGCGCGCGGCGATGCTCAGCGACCCCCGCATCCCGCGCATCCTGGACGCCGGGACCGACGCGCCGGACGGGGTTCCCGCGACGGTGTACGTCGTGGAGGAGGCCGTGGTCGGGGCGTCGCTGACGGAGCTGCTGCGGTCCGGGCCGCTGCGGCCCCCCGCGATCCGGGCCCTCGTCGGGGAGGTCGCGACCGCGCTGGACGTCGCCGCCCGCCGCGGGCTGCACCACACCCGCCTGACGCCCGACGACGTCCTGCTCGGGCCCGACGGTCTCGTCCGGGTCCGCGGCGTCGGCGTGGAGGCGGCCCTGGACCCCGACCCGCCGGCGGTCTCCCCGGCCCGCGCGGCGACGCTGGCCAACCGCGCCGACGCCGTCGCCCTGGTGGCGCTGGTGTACGCCGGTCTGGTGGCGCGCTGGCCGGAGCTGGAGGGCCTGGCGCCCCACCCGGGGCTGCCACCGGCCCCGGCCGCCGAGGGGCGTCCGCTGCCGCCCAAGGACGTCCGCCCCGACGTGCCCAACGACCTCGACACGCTGTGCGTCGTGACGTTCGGCCCGCACGAGGACGGCCCGCGCGACCCCGCCGAGCTGGCCCTGCAGCTGGCGCCCTGGTCGATGGACGCGTGGGACGAGACGGTGCGGCGGATGCGCGGGGAGGCCGCCACGGCCGCCGTGCGCGGCCGGCTGAAGAACCGCGACGAGGTCGTGCCGGAGTCCGAGCCACCGGTCCCCTTCACGCGCCCGCACTCCACGGCCCGGCCCCCGCGGGACGACTCGCGCTTCGTCCTGGCCCTCGTGGGCGGGGTCGTCGTGGTGGGTCTGGTGCTGGCGCTGTGGCAGTTGAGCCGGATCGACGTGCCGAGCGTCCCGGGCACGGCGGGGCCGACGCCGTCGGCGACCGCGTCCGCTCCCGCGACGGCGGCCGCACCGGCCCCCACCTCGGTCCCGGCCCCGCCCGCGACGCCCGTCGCGCTGCCGGTCACCGCGATCTCGGTGCTGGACCCGCAGGGCGACGGCGGGGAGTCGTCCGAGACGGCCCCGCGGGCGGTCGACGGGGACCCGGGCACGGCCTGGGACAGCCAGCGGTACAACTCCGCGACGTTCGGCGGGCTGAAGGAGGGCATCGGGCTGCTCCTGGACCTCGGGGCCCCGGCCGACGTCACCGCGGTGGCGCTGACCAGCGGCGGCGACGGCGGGGCGATGCGGTTGCTGGCCGCTCCCGGGGCCACCCCGGACGGGTGGCAGTCGGTCGCGTCGGCCCCGGCCGGGGGTCAGCAGACGCTCACCCCGGCCCAGCCGGTGCGGGCGCGGTACCTCGCGGTGTGGTTCGACCAGCTGCCCACGACCGAGGGGGTCTTCCGGGCGTCGGTCGCCGCGATCGCCGTCACCGGGACGCCGGTCACGTGACCGGGTCGGGCGCGCCCGGCACCGACCCCCGTTCGGACGCCGAGCTCGTCGCCGCGCACGTCGCGGGCGACCCGGAGGCGTTCGGCGAGGTCGTGCGCCGGCACCGGGACCGGCTGTGGGCGGTGGCGCTGCGCACCGCGGGCGACCGCGAGGAGGCCGCCGACGCCGTGCAGGACGCCCTCGTCTCGGCGTTGCGCGCCGCGGACCGGTTCCGCGGCGACTCCGCGGTGACGACGTGGCTGCACCGGATCGTCGTCAACGCCTGCCTGGACCGGGCCCGGCGCCGGGCCGTGCGCCCGACGCGGCCGCTGGAGGAGGAGGTCGGGCCCGGTGAGGACGGCCTGCGGACCGGGGCCGCGCTCGCCGTGGTCGACGACGCGACCCCGCACGTCGAGGCGCAGCTGGACGTGACGGCCGCGCTCGCGCGGTTGCCCGAGGCCCAGCGCGCCGCCCTGGTGCTCGTCGACATGTACGACGTCCCGGTCAGCGAGGCCGCCGCGGTCCTGGGGGTCGCGGTCGGCACCGTGAAGTCGCGGTGCTCACGCGGTCGGGTGGCCCTGGCCGCGCTCCTGGGGCCGGCGGGGAACCCGTGAGCGGCGGGCCGCGTCGTAGTCCCGGTCGTACTGGAAGGAGGCGGGTTCTCGGTGAGTGAGTTCGACGACGAGGAGCTCGACGCGCGGGAGCGTCACGTGCGTGACCTGCTGCGCGGGGCCGCCGACGTCGGGCCGATGCCCGCCGACGTGGTCGCGCGGCTGGACGCCGCGCTCGCCGCCGCCCGGGACGGGGACCGCCCCGCCGCCTCGCCGGTGGCGTCGCTGTCGGCCCGGCGGCGCTGGTCGCAGCGCCTGCCCCGGCTGGTGGCCGCCGCGGCGGCGGCCGTCGTGGTGGGCGGGGGTGCCCTGCACCTCGCCCTGGACGACGGGCTGTCGTCCTCGTCGTCGAGCTCGGCCGGTGGCGGGGCCGCCGACTCCGCGGCGGGGGCGCTCGAGGTGACCGAGGCGGTGCCCCCGGCGACGCGGGTCCTGCTCAGCGGCACCGACTACACCGACGTCGCCGCGGTCCAGGACCTGGGCGAGGACTCCCTGGCGTCGGACGCGAGCGGCGACGCGAGCACCGACGGGGGCGCCGCGGACGACGCGACCCCCGGGACGGGCACGGACGACGGCAAGCCGACGCTGCTCAACGCCCCGCAGTCGGGGCCGGAGTCGGAGCAGTCCGCGACGAGCGACCCCTCGCAGCTGCCCAACGCCGAGCGTGCGCTGGCCTGCACCCGCGCCCTGGGCGTCGACCCGACCACGGTGAAGGTCGTGGAGATCGCGAACTGGCGGTCGCAGCCGGCGGCGTTCGTCGTGCACACGACCCCCGACGGCGCGCAGGTCGTGGTGGTCGCCCTCGGCTGCAGCCCCGGCGACGAGGCCCTCAGCACGGTGCCCGTCCCGTAGGGCTCCTGACCCCCGGCCCGGGAACAGCGGACCCCTACGATCGGTTGAGCAGTCAGCAACGCGACGAGCCCCGAACGGCGGGGCCCGGCACCGATCCAGGGAAGCAGGTCCGCACAGGTGAGCCAGTCGACGAGCGAGGTCCGCGACGTCATCGTGGTGGGTTCGGGCCCGGCCGGGTACACCGCCGCGCTCTACGCCGCCCGCGCGGAGCTGCGGCCGCTGGTGTTCGAGGGGTCGGTGACGGCCGGCGGTGCGTTGATGAACACCACCGAGGTCGAGAACTTCCCCGGCTTCCCCGAGGGCATCATGGGGCCGGACCTCATGGACAACATGCGCTCGCAGGCGGAGCGGTTCGGCGCTGAGCTCATCACCGACGACGTCGTGGACGTCCGGCTCGAGGGGGACGTCAAGGAGGTCACCACCGGCGGTGGGCAGACCTACCGCGCCCACGCGGTGATCCTGGCCCTGGGGTCGGCCTACCGGGAGCTGGGCCTGCCCGACGAGAAGCGGCTGTCCGGTCGTGGCGTCAGCTGGTGCGCCACCTGCGACGGCTTCTTCTTCCGCGAGCAGGACATCGTCGTGGTCGGCGGCGGCGACTCCGCGGTCGAGGAGGCGACGTTCCTGACGCGCTTCGCCCGGTCGGTGACGATCGTCCACCGCCGCGACGAGCTGCGCGCCTCGCGCATCATGGCCAAGCGGGCCCAGGACAACGAGAAGATCTCGTTCGCCTGGAACTCCGAGGTCGTCGCCATCAAGGGCGAGGACAAGGTGGAGGGCCTGACCCTGCGCGACACCGTGACCGGGGAGACCCGCGACATCGCGGCGACGGCGCTGTTCATCGCCGTGGGCCACGAACCGCGCACCGACCTCGTGAAGGGGCAGGTCGACCTGGACGAGAACGGTTTCGTCCTCGTCGAGGGCCGCACCACCCGCACGAACGTCCCCGGCGTGTTCGCCGCCGGTGACGTCGTCGACCACACGTACATGCAGGCCATCACCGCTGCCGGCATGGGCTGCTCCGCCGCGCTGGACGCCGAGAGGTTCCTCGCGGCCCGCGCCGACACCGCGTTCGACGAGCAGCCGTCGCGCGAGGAGACCGACCCCGCCGTGGCGACGGCCGACACCGTCGACCGTCCCCAGATCCGCTGAGAACCGGAGGAGATCCCGTGAGCCAGAACACCACCGCCGTCACCGACGACAGCTTCGACGTCGACGTCCTGCAGTCCGACAAGCCCGTCCTCGTCGACTTCTGGGCCCCCTGGTGCGGCCCGTGCCGTCAGGTCGCCCCCATCCTCGAGGAGATCGCCGCCGAGCACGGCGAGAAGATCACCGTGGTGAAGGTGAACACGGACGAGAACCCGCGCATCGCCGCGAAGTACGGCGTGACGTCGATCCCGACGCTCAACGTCTACTCCGGTGGCGAGGTCGTGAAGTCCATCATCGGTGCGCGTCCCAAGCCCGCGCTGCTGAAGGAGCTCGCCGAGTTCGTCGGCTGACACCGACCGCTCCAGGACGGCCGGTACCCCTTCGGGGGTACCGGCCGTTCCACGTGGAACGTCTCGCGCTCAGGTGGGAGCGACGCCGGTGAGCGTGGGGACACGCACGCTGCCGAGGAGCCGTTCCAGGGCGGCTTCGACGTCCTCGCGCCAGCTCAGCGCACTCTTCAGCTCCAGCCGCAGCCGCGGGTAGCGGTGGTGCGGGCGGACGACGGTGAACCCCACCGACTCCAGCAGGTGCGCGGGCAGGACGCACGGGTCGTTGCTGTCGTGCGCGGAGTCGGTGTTGCCGTCCCCGCCGACGGCGGCGGGGCCACCGCCGTACGCCTCCACGGCCTTCAGGCCGCGCTGGGTGAGGTCCTTCGCCGCCCCCTGCAGGAGCATCCGGGCCAGCCCCTCCCCCCGGAACGCCGGCTCGATCCACCCCGTGGTCAGCATGGCCGCATCGCCGCTGATGGGGGCGGTCGGGAACTGGCTCTGCTGCGGGACGTAGACCGGCGGTGCGTACATGACGAAGCCCGCGGGCTGCTCGTCGACGTAGACGAGCCGGCCGCACGGCCCCCACTGGAGCAGGACCGTGGAGATCCAGGCTTCCTTCTCGAAGTCCGGGTAACCCGCCTCGGCGGCGCGCTGCGCAGCCGTGGCGTCGAGCTCCCAGAACACGCACTGACGTGACTGCTTCGGCAGGTCCGCCACGGTGTCCAGCGTCAACGGCGCCATCCGACGACCCACCAGGGCGGCCTCCCGTCCAGCACAGTGTTCGACGACTCCGCGGAGCGCGACGGGGACGGTGCCCGCGCCGTGCGTCGCCGCAGTCTAGGTGGCAGGTGATGACGCGCTCCACACCCGGAGCGACCATCTCACGAAGCTCGAGGGACCCGCCACGGGAGCGCCCGACGCGGCGACTGCGCCGCGCCAGGCACTCCCAGGGGTCAGTTCCCGGTCCCCAGGAGACGCAGGATGCGATCGAGGTCGTCGACCCCGGCGAAGTCGACCGTCAGACGGCCCCGGGTGCGTCCCATGCTGATCCGCACCCGCGTGTCGAGCCGGTCGGCGAGCGTGGTGGCCCGCTGCTCCAGCTCGGGCTGAGGTTCGGCCGGGTTCCGTCGGCGGGGGGTGTGGTCGGCATCCCCCAGCGCGATCATCTCCTCGACCGCGCGGACCGACAGCCCTTCCGCGACGACCCGCTGCGCCACCCGTTCCATGGCGGCGCCGTCCTCCAGGGACAGCAGCGCGCGAGCGTGGCCTGCGCTGAGGACACCGGCGGCCACCCGGCGCTGCACCAGCGGCGGGAGCTTCATGAGGCGCAGCGTGTTGCTGATCTGCGGCCGGGACCGCCCGATCCGCGACGCCAGTTCCTCGTGCGTGCACCCGAAGTCCTCCAGCAGCTGCTGGTAGGCGGCAGCCTCCTCCAACGGGTTCAGCTGACTGCGGTGCAGGTTCTCCAGCAGCGCGTCCCGCAGCAGGTCGTCGTCGGCCGTCTCCCGCACGATGGCCGGGATCGTGTCGAGCCCGGCCTCGGTCGTCGCGCGCCAGCGACGCTCCCCCATGACCAGTTCGAAGCGCGCCGTACCGTCCTCCGCCGGAGCGATCGGACGCACCACGATGGGCTGGAGCACCCCGATCTCGCGGACCGAGTGGACGAGCTCCGCCAGGTCGTCCTCGTCGAAGACGGTGCGCGGCTGGCGGGGGTTCGGCGTGATGGACGCGACGGGGATCTCCGCGAACCGCGCGCCCGGGACGTCCACGAGGCCGTCCGAGCCGGGGTCGGCGTCCACCAGGACGTCGATCGCGGGACGGTCCGGTCCCTCAGCCGCGTCGTCCTGGACATCCGGGAGGACGACCGCGAGGTCCCCGATCCGCTCCTCGCGGTCCGGGCTCTCGACGACTTCCTGCTCACCTGCCGCGACGTCGTCGTCGGTCGGCGTCGGGGTGGGGCGCTGGTCGAAGAAGAGGTCGACGGGCCGCGCGGCCGGGCGCATGGCCGGAGGGATGGTGGCCGTCCCCGTACCGGCCCGGTTCGTCGTGGTGGTCGTCGAGCCCCCGCTGGGGATCAGGGCACCGAGCCCTCGACCCAGACCACGTCGCTTGTCGCTCACGCTTCACCCTCCTTCGACGCGATCCCGCGTCGTGTCACCCGGCCATCCGTCCATCGCGCCCACGGGTCCGCCACGGCGGGCGGCGCACCGACGCCAGCATCCCCCGCCGGGACGAGCTCCTCGTGAACGCCACGCTGGGCCATTTCCCGCGCGGCTTCGAGGTAGGCGCGAGCCCCTGAGGACGACGGGTCGTAGGTCATGACCGTCTGGCCGTGGCTCGGGGCTTCCGAGATGCGCACTGACCGCGGCACGAGCGAACGCAGGACCTGCTCGCCGAAGTGGTGACGAACCTCCTCCACGACCTGCGCGGCCAGGCGGGTCCGCCCGTCGTACATGGTCAGGAGGATGGTCGTCACGGCGAGGTCCGGGTTCAGGTGCTCCTGGATCAGCTCGATGTTGGACAGCAACTGGCTCAACCCTTCGAGCGCGTAGTACTCGCACTGGATCGGGATGAGCACCTCAGGTGCCGCGACGAACGCGTTGATCGTCAGCAGCCCCAGGCTCGGCGGGCAGTCGATGAGGACGTAGTCGACGCGACGCTCGCCGGCCTGTTGGAGCGTCTTGAAGTACTTCGCCACTGCGCGCTGGAGGCGGGATTCGCGAGCCACCATCGAGACGAGTTCGATCTCGGCGCCGGCGAGGTCCACCGTGGCCGGCGCGCACCACAGGTCCGGCGCCTCGGCGCACTTCTGGATGACCTCGGCCAGTGGACGACCTTCCACCAGCACCTCGTACATCCCCGGCACGCCCGAGTGGTGGTCGATCCCCAGGGCGGTGGATGCGTTGCCCTGCGGGTCCAGGTCGAGCACCACGACCTTCAAGCCGGCCGCGGCCAGCGCAGACGCGAGGTTCACCGCGGTGGTGGTCTTGCCGACGCCACCCTTCTGGTTCGCGATCGTCATGATGCGCGTCTCGGTGGGAAGCGGAAAGCGCTCGACCACCTGAGGGGTCGACGTTTCACGTGGAACGAGGAGTTCCTCATCGACCGCGTCGATCAGGGTGGCGTCTTCCGAGGTGATCGACGGCTCACCGCGGGACCCGTCGTGCAGCTCCACCACGGGAGCGAGCGTTTCACGTGAAACGGTCAGGGATGCCGTCGGCGGTTCGTCGACCAGTGCATCAAGCGTGGTTTCACGTGGAACGACGGTGAGCACCGGCGCGGCGGATGTTTCACGTGAAACGGGGAGAGTGGCGGCTTCGGCGCGCTCCTCCGTTTCACGTGGAACCTCGGCGAGCGAGTGGGCGGCGAACCACCCCAGGTGCCCGTGGCCCCCAGAGGCAGGTCGTCCGAACCAGCCGAGCTGAGTCACGCTGTGCTTCCTTCCCTGGTCATCGACGCCGGCTTCGCGGCGCCCGACGCTTCTGAGTGGCGGGGGCAGCGGCAGACCGCAGTGGTCCGTGCCCACGGGCGACGCGGACCACCGTCGTGCCGGACTCCGCATCCGGTCCGACCTGCAGTACTTCCGGAGTCTCCGTGATGCCCATCTGCTCCAGTGTCGCCGCTGCGGCAGCGATCTCGTCGGAGGCACTCCGCCCCTTGATGGCGATCAGGTGTCCACCGGTGACCACGAGGGGCAGCGCCCACCCGTACAGCGTCGCCAGCGGTGCCACCGCACGGGCGGTGACCACGGACGCGGAGAACTCGCCCCGTACGTCCTCGGCGCGTCCCCGGGCGACGGCCACCTGATCACGCAGACCGAGCTCGGCGATGGCTTCCCGGAGGAAGGTGTAGCGACGCTCCAGAGGCTCCACGAGCCGCACCTGGACGTCCGGCCGGGCCAGCGCCAGCGGGATGCCGGGCAGCCCGGCCCCGGAGCCGATGTCGATGACGGAGGCGCCCTGGTCGATGACCTCGCCGAGGTAGGCGCAGTTCAGCAGGTGCCGGTCCCACAGGCGGGGAACTTCCCGTGGCCCGATCAGTCCGCGTTCGACGCCCGGCCCGGCCAGCAGGTCGCGGTAGACCCCGGCCCGCTCAGCTCGGGACCCGAAGACTCGGGCGATCTCTTCATGGGGCACCTCAGGGGCATCCCCGGGAACGACGAAGGGCGACGGTGTTTCACGTGGAACACCGTCGCCCTCAGGCACATCATCCGACACCCCGTCACCCTATCGGCCGGGGGCGGACGGTCAGCTCACTCGTTCGCAGCCTGGGGACCGGCCTCGTCAGCAGCCGCGACCGTGGGGAGGACGACCACGCGGCGGCGCGGTTCCTCACCCTCCGACTCGCTGTCCAGACCCGCCGCGGCGACGGCGTCGTGGACCACCTTGCGCTCGAAAGCAGGCATCGGGTCCAGGCGCTCGGCGGTGCCGCTGGCCTTGACGCGGGCGACCACCTCGTGGGCCAGGCGCACCAGGGCGCCGCGCTTGGTCGAGCGGTGGCCGGCGATGTCCAGCATCAGCCGCGTCCGGTCCCCGGTCTGCGCCTGCACGGCCAGCCGGGTCAGCTCCTGGAGCGCGTCCAGGACCTCCCCGTCCGAGCCCACGAGGCGCGTCAGGGCCGGCGTACCGGCTTCGTCGGCCACGATCGCGACCGAAGCGCGACCGTTCTCGATGTCGATGTCGATGTCACCGTCGAGGTCGGTGATGTCCAGCAGCTCCTCGAGGTAGTCGGCGGCGATGTCGCCTTCCTCCTCCAGTCGCGACTTCGTGCCCCCCTTGCGGCGGGGCTCCTCGGTCGGCGTCGCGTCGGGGCCCTCGGTGTCGACCGAGGTGGTCTCGACAGCGTCCGTCGTGTCGTTCACACGTCCTCCTGGCTGGTGTGGCTGTGGAGCTGGTCCATGAGTCAGCGGTTCGGTCCCTGGCTCGACTTCGAGCTGCCGGGTCGACGCTGTCCGCGGTTCCCCCCGCGCTTGGGCTGCTGGCGCTGACGACGGACCGGAGCCGCCGTGGTGTGCTCAGCAGCGGTCGCAGTGGTCCCGGGGTCGGTCGTCAGCACCTGCCCGCGCCGAGCGGCGCGACGCGCGCGGCGCTCCTGCAGCTCCTTCTCGGCGAGGGAGCCGGGGTTCGGCATGCGGCGGATGACGAAGAACTGCTGGCCCATGGACCACACGTTCGTGGTGAGCCAGTACAGGAGGACACCGATCGGGAAGTTGACCCCGGAGACGGCGAAGATGACCGGCAGGATGTACAGCATCATCTTCTGCTGCTGCGCGAAGGGGTTGCCCTCCATCGACGCCGACGAGGTGTTCTTCGCCATCAGCTGCTTCTGCGTCACGAACTGCGACGCGGACATCAGGACGATCATCACCGCGGTCAGGACGATCGCGTTCCAGTTGCCCGTGCCCCACGAGCGCATGAAGACGTCCGACAGCTGGGCGCCGAAGATCGTGGCGGAGTCGGCCTGCTGCACGAGATCCGCGTTGAGCGGCCCGATGGGCTTCTGCCGGGCGATGCCGTTGAGCGTGTGGAACAGCGCCAGGAAGATCGGGGACTGCAGCAGGATCGGCAGGCAGCTCGCCATCGGGTTCGTCCCCGACGTGCGGTAGAGCGCCATCATCTCCTGCTGCATGGCCTGGCGGGACGCCGGGTCGTTCTTGCCCTTGTACTTCTGCTGGATCTTCCGCATCTCGGGCTGGATGACCTGCATCCCCCGCATCGCCTTGATCTGCTTGACGAACAGCGGGATCAGCAGGATGCGGATGACGACCACGAGGCCGACGATCGACAGCGACCACGCGGCGCCGCCGGCGGGGTCCAGGCCGATCCACGTGAACAGGTCGTGGAATCGCACCATGATCCACGCGACCACCCACTGGATGGGATGGAGGAGGTCGAAGAAGAAGTCGATCATGGGGCGGTGTGTCCTCTCACAGGGGTCTGGCTCACGGGGCCTTCGCCCGTGAGTGGCCCTTCGGCGGAACGGGGTCCACGCCACCAGGGTTCCACGGGTGGCAGCGGAGGAGTCGCCGGACGGTCAGCCAGGTCCCGACGACGGCGCCCCGCGTCCGCAACGCCTCGACGGCGTACGCGGAGCACGAGGGGTAGAAGCGGCAGGTGGGGCCCAGGACGGGCGACACCAGCAGTTGGTAGGCCCGCACGAGCAGCACCAGCACCAGCGCCGGCCACCGCACGGGGTGCCACCACGGCCGCGCGGACGTCGGCTCCCGACGGGTCCGCGCGCCGCGGTCAGTCATCGCGGACCAGTCCCAGCCGGCGCAGACCGCGGTCGACGTCGACGGCGAGTTCGGCCGAGGTGGCGCCCGCCGCGGCGGGCAGGGCCCGGACCACGAGCAGCCCACCCGCAGCGGGCAGCAGGGGCAGGCGCTGCGCGGCGACGTGCCGCAGGCGCCGCTGCGCGCGGTGCCGCACGACGGAGTTGCCGACGGCCTTGGACACGACGAAGCCCACCCTCGTGGGGTGGGCTCGGTCGGTGGCCGCCCAGTGCAGGACCAGGCGACGAGTGCCCACGCGCCGACCGTTCCGCAGGGCGACGGTGAAGTCGTCCCGTTGGCGAAGGCGGTGCTCCGCGGTCAGCACGCGGGCGCGGTGACGGGGATCAGGCGGCGATCTGCGCGCGACCCTTGCTGCGGCGCGCCGAGAGGATGGCGCGGCCGGCGCGGGTGCGCATGCGCAGACGGAAGCCGTGCACCTTGGCGCGACGACGGTTGTTCGGCTGGAAGGTGCGCTTGCTCACGTCGGTACTCCTGTGATCTCGGGCGGGCGGGCCCCGCCGGACTGCCGACGCGGGTCGCAGGGCGACCCGGCAGGCGATGCGGAGCACAATCCCCAGCAGAGTACGGTCCGTGACGCACCCTGGTCAAAGCGCGCGCGAGGCGCCGCCGTCGATCGCGGAGCCCGCCGTCCACAGGGCGCCGGCGGGGACCGTCCGGGCGGTCCGGGGAAGGTACCGTTCCTGCAGAGGTCCGGCGGGTCGTCCCGCCGGGACCGAGGTCCTCGACGGCGGGGCGGAGCGTCCCGACGTGGTGCGTTCGACCGCCGCGGGGTCGCCGGGGCGTCTTCGGGGCACCGGCACGGCGGACGGCACTTGAACGGTGGGCGTCGACGTTGTTACGGTCCCGCTCGACGTGCCGACGCCCGCATCCGCATCGAGGTGCCTGCGGCGGGCCGTTCGTCGCACCCCCGCCGTCATGCACAGCTGTGGACAGGGGTGTGGATGAGCCCCGTCGAACGGATCCGGCACGACGGGAGAGGGCTCGAGTGGAGACCGACGGAGGGGACTTCCCCAGCGTCTGGGAGCGCGCGGTCGCGCAGCTGGACGACGGCGGGATCACTCCGCACCAGCGCGCGTTCGTCCGCCTGACGCGCCCCCTGGGGCTGCTCGACGGCACGGCCCTGCTGGCGGTGCCGAACGAGCACACCAAGGACGTCATCGAGCAGAAGGTCCGCGAGCCGCTGACCCGGGCCCTGTCCGACGCCTACGGTTCGGCCATCCGGCTGGCCGTCACCGTCGACCCCTCGATCGGGCAGATGCTCACCCCCGAGCGCACCGGCGAGCGGTCCGGCGACGACGGGGTGCCCAGCGTCGAGCGCGAGCGGGTGGCCGCGGGCACCGTCCCGGACTCGGAGTCGACGGTCGCGGACGACCGGCGCGCCGGGTTCCGCGGCGACGTCGAGGAGGGGTCCCCGCTCGACGACTCCGACCCCGACCTGCTCTTCACCGGCTACAAGGTCGACCGCGGGGCGGGCACGGGCCGCCAGGCCCCGCGCAACCGCTCCACGAAGATCGAGAACTCGCGGCTGAACCCGAAGTACATCTTCGAGTCCTTCGTCATCGGCGCCAGCAACCGCTTCGCCCACGCCGCGGCGGTGGCCGTCGCCGAGGCCCCGGCCAAGGCGTACAACCCCTTGTTCATCTACGGCGAGTCGGGGCTGGGCAAGACCCACCTGCTGCACGCCATCGGCCACTACGCCCAGAACCTCTACCCCGGGGTGCAGGTGCGGTACGTGAACTCCGAGGAGTTCACCAACGACTTCATCAACTCCATCCGCGACGACAAGGCCCAGGCGTTCCAGCGCCGGCACCGCGACGTCGACGTCCTCCTGATCGACGACATCCAGTTCCTGTCGAACAAGGTCCAGACGCAGGAGGAGTTCTTCCACACCTTCAACACTCTGCACAACGCCAGCAAGCAGGTGGTCATCACCTCCGACCTGCCGCCCAAGCAGCTGTCGGGCTTCGAGGAGCGCATGCGCAGCCGCTTCGAGTGGGGCCTGATCACCGACGTCCAGCCCCCGGACCTCGAGACCCGCATCGCCATCCTGCGGAAGAAGGCCATCGGGGAGCGCCTCGAGGTGCCCGACGACGTCAACGAGTACATCGCCTCGAAGATCTCGTCCAACATCCGCGAGCTGGAGGGGGCGCTGATCCGCGTCACGGCGTTCGCGAGCCTGAACCGCCAGCCCGTGGACATGAGCCTGGCCGAGATCGTCCTGCGCGACCTCATCCCGAACGACGAGACGCCCGAGATCACCGCGGCGGCCATCATGGGCCAGACCGCGTCGTACTTCAGCGTCACGCTGGAGGACCTCTGCGGCACGTCGCGGTCCCGGACCCTCGTCACGGCGCGGCAGATCGCGATGTACCTGTGCCGGGAGCTGACCGAGCTGTCGCTGCCGAAGATCGGCCAGCACTTCGGCGGCCGCGACCACACGACGGTCATGCACGCCGAGCGCAAGATCAAGCAGCAGATGGCGGAGCGGCGCAGCACCTACAACCAGGTGACCGAGCTCACGAACCGCATCAAGAAGCAGGCCGGGGCCTGACCCTCCCGTCCCCCTGACGACGCGCAGGGGGTAGCCACCCGTCGGCTCCGGCCGGCCCCGGTCCGTCCACGAAGGCGTGGACGGGGCCCGCGGTCGCGCACCGGACGACTGCCCTCCCCGCCGCCCCCGCGCGGCTCTGCGGCGTGCCCCGAGACAGGGCGCCGCCGTCCTGCCGATCCCGTCGGTGCCCGATCCGCTCCGGCGCCGCGGCGCGGGCACCGACGCCCGCCTCGCGCGGCGCCTGTCCACAGTCCGCCGGGCGGTGGTCCGACCCCTCGACGAGCCCTCGAACCGGCTGTCCACAGTTGTCCACACGCTGGGGACAGAGATGTGGACGACGGTGCCGCCGACGGTGGACAACCCGGTGGATCGACGGTGGACGAGCGGGGGACGGCCTGGGGACGGCGGTGGACACCGGCGCGGTCGCGCGTGCACCTGTGGACGACGCGGTCGGCGGGTCCTCAGGCCGTCCACACGCCCCCACAGCCCTGGAACGGGCGCTGACCTGCGACGACACCCCGTCGTCCACAGCGTCCACAAGGGTTACTACGACGACTGATCCCTCCATGGTGAAGCTCGTCAGCCCACGTCCAGTGTGGACCGGTTGTGGGGAAGGACGCCCCGGAGGGCGATCGGGGCGGGCTGACGGTGGTGTTCGAACAAGCCGTGCAGGGCGTCCTCCCCGTCCACCACGGAGAGTGATCGTCGGCTCCGGACGTCGACCGGTGGAGGACGAGCGGGCTGTGGAGGCGGCTGCACGCCCCGGGCCGCTCTCCACTACTGTCGGAAGCCGCCCCCCGTGACCACACCCGTGGCTCAGGGGCGGACCGACGCAGGACGACTGGAAGGCGGTGCCTGGTGGAGTTGCAGGTCGAGCGCGACGTGCTGGCCGACGCCGTCGCGTGGGCGGCCCGGGCTCTGCCCTCGAGGCCCCCGGTCCCGGTGCTGGCCGGTGTCCTCCTGGAGGCCACCGAGGAGGGCACGCTGAAGCTGTCCACGTTCGACTACGAGGTCTCGGCCCGGGTCGAGCTGACGGCGGACGTGCGCACGGCCGGCAAGGTCCTGGTGTCCGGGCGGCTGCTCGCGGACATCTCGCGCAGCCTGCCGAACCGCCCCGTCACCCTCACCACCGAGGGCTCCAAGGTCGTCGTCACGTGCGGCGCGAGCCGGTTCACCCTGCTGACCATGACGGTCGAGGAGTACCCCGCCCTGCCGCAGCTGCCGGACGCCTCCGGCGAGGTCGCCGGCGGCGAGTTCACCGAGGCCGTCGCCCAGGTCACGATCGCGGCCAGCCGCGACGAGACGCTGCCGATCCTCACCGGCGTCCGGATGGAGATCGAGGGCGACCGGCTCACCCTGCTGGCCACCGACCGGTACCGGCTCGCGGTCCGCGAGCTGCGCTGGCGCCCCAGCACCCCCGACCTGTCCGCCGTCGCCCTGGTGCGCGCGCGCACCCTGTCCGACGTCGCGCGCTCGCTCGGCTCCTCCAGCGCGCTGACGCTGGCGCTGGCCGACGGCAAGAGCGACCTCATCGGCTTCCAGGCCGAGGGCCGCTACTCGACCTCGCTGCTCGTGGACGGGGAGTACCCCAAGGTCCGGGCGCTGTTCCCGGCCGAGTCGCCCACGCACGCCGTGGTCTCGACCGCGGCGCTCACCGAGGCCGTCAAGCGCGTCGCCCTCGTCGCCGAGCGCAACACGCCCGTGCGGTTGCGGTTCGAGGACGGCGTGCTCTCCTTGGAAGCGGGCCAGGGCGAGGACGCGCAGGCGACGGAGGCCCTGGAGGCCACCCTCGTCGGCGAGTCGATCGCCATCGCCTTCAACCCGCAGTTCCTGCTGGACGGTCTCGGTGCCCTCGGGGCGCCGTTCGCCCGGCTCTCGTTCACCCAGGCGACGCGTCCGGCTGTCCTCACCGGCCAGCAGGACCTCGACGGGGACGACGACGCCAGCTACCGGTACCTCCTGATGCCGGTCCGCCTCGCCGGCTGAGCCGGCGAGAACACCAGCCCGGCCTGGGTGGTCGGGCGCGAGAAGGGAAGCGTCTGACCATGCACATCGGTCTCGTCGGTCTCGGCAAGATGGGCGGGAACATGCGTTCCCGCCTCCGCGACAAGGGCATCGAGGTCACGGGGTACGACCCCAACCCGGACGTCACCGACGTCCCGACCCTCGCGGCCCTGGTGGACGCCCTGCCGTCGCCGCGGGTCGTCTGGGTCATGGTCCCCTCGGGCAAGATCACCCGGGACACCGTGGCGAACCTGGCGCCGCTGCTGAAGGACGGTGACCTGGTCATCGACGGCGGCAACTCCAAGTGGACCGACGACGAGGTCAACGCCAAGCTCCTCGGCGAGCGCGGCACCGGCTACATGGACTGCGGCGTCTCCGGCGGCGTGTGGGGCAAGGACAACGGCTACGGCCTGATGGTCGGCGGGGCCAAGGGCCACGTCGAGCTCGCGATGCCGATCTTCGACGCGCTGCGCCCGGAGGGCCCCCGCGAGGAGGGCTTCGTCCACGCCGGCGGCGTCGGGGCGGGCCACTACTCGAAGATGGTCCACAACGGCATCGAGTACGGCCTGATGCACGCCTACGCCGAGGGCTACGAGCTGCTGGAGGCGAAGGGGATCATCCACGACGTCCCCGCCGTCTTCAAGGCCTGGACCCGGGGCACGGTCGTGCGCTCCTGGCTGCTGGACCTCATGGTCCGCGCGCTGGAGGAGGACCCCAAGCTGGACAACATCCGCGGCTACGCGCAGGACTCCGGCGAGGGCCGCTGGACGCTGGAGCAGGCCATCGAGAACGCCGTCCCGATGCCGGTCCTCGCCGCGGCCCTGTTCGCCCGCTTCTCCTCCCGCCAGGAGGACTCCCCCTCGATCAAGGCCGTCGCCGCGCTGCGCAACCAGTTCGGCGGCCACGCCGTCACGCAGGCCGGGCCCACGTCGGGTACGGGCTCCACGAACGGCTGACCCCTCGCGTGCACGTCGCGCACCTGTCGCTGGTCGACTACCGCTCGTACCCGAGCCTGGAGCTCGACCTGTCCCCGGGCACGACGACGTTCGTCGGCCTCAACGGGCAGGGGAAGACGAACCTCGTCGAGGCCATCGGGTACGTCGCCACGCTGGGCAGTCACCGGGTCTCCGGTGACGCCCCGCTGGTGCGGCAGGGCGCGACGCGCGCCGTCGTGCGCGCCGGGCTGGTGCGCGGCGGCCGCCGTGCCCTCGTCGAGCTGGAGATCACCCCGGGGAAGGCGAACCGGGCCCGGCTGAACCACAACCCGGTGCGCCGCACCCGCGACGTGCTGGGGGTCCTGCGGACCGTCCTGTTCGCCCCGGAGGACCTCGCCCTCGTCAAGGGGGACCCGACCGAGCGGCGGCGCTACCTCGACGAGCTCCTCGTCACGCGCTGGCCGCGGGTGGCCGGGGTCCGCGCCGACTACGACCGCGTGCTGCGCCAGCGCGGGGCGCTGCTGAAGTCGGCCGGCTCGGCGATGCGCTCGGGGCGGGCCGACCCGCACGCCCTGGACGTGTGGGACGAGCACCTCGCGGCCACCGGCTCGGACCTCCTCTCGGCCCGCCTGGCGCTGCTGTCGGACCTGCGGCAGCCGGCCGGTGACGCCTACCGCTCGGTGAGCAGGGGGCAGGGGGAGCTGGAGCTGGGGTACCGCTCGTCGCTGCCGCTGCTCGCGCAGGGGATCGCCACGACGCCCGGCGGTGACGTCCCGAGCCGGGAGGAGCTGCGGGTCGCGCTGCTGGCCGCGATGGCCGACCAGCGCAAGGCCGAGCTCGACCGCGGGGTCTGCCTGGTGGGCCCGCACCGCGACGACCTGGTGCTGACCCTGGGCGGGATGCCCGCCAAGGGGTACGCGAGCCACGGCGAGAGCTGGTCGGTGGCGTTGGGGCTGCGGCTGGCGAGCTACCGGCTGCTGCTGGAGGACGACGTCATGGACGACCCGGGCGGCCCGGTCCTGATCCTCGACGACGTGTTCGCCGAGCTGGACGCGGGGCGGCGCGAGCGGCTGGCGGAGGTGGTCGCCGACGCCGAGCAGGTCCTGGTGACGGCGGCCGTCCCCGAGGACGTGCCCGAGGTCCTGCGCGGTGACCGGGCCGACCGCGTCTTCGTCAGCACCGGGGTCGCGGTCCGGGAGGACGGCGGTGACTGAGCCGCCCGGCGCCGGGGTCCCGGGCGACCCCGCCGAGGCGGAGGAGCCCGCCGGGGACGAGGCGGGGGACGGGCCCGAGGACGGGACCGGTGCCGACCTCGCGCGCACGGCCCTGGGCCGGGCGCGGGCCGCGGCGGCCGCCAAGGGGCTGCGCCCGGGGCGCGCGCCGCTGGGCGGCGGCAAGCCCGGGGACGAGTGGCGCCGCCAGGACGCCCGCCGGCGTGGCGCGTCGGCGCGGTCGGGGGCCTGGCCCGACGCCCGCGACCCGCAGACCCTGGACGCCACGCTGGGCCGGCTGGTCGGGGAGCGCGGCTGGGAGCAGCCCGTCGCCGTGGGCGGCGCCTTCGGCCGCTGGGACGTCGTGGTGGGCCCGGAGCTGGCCGGGCACTGCACGCCGGAGTCGCTGAAGGACGGCACCCTCGTCGTCCGGGCGGAGTCGACGGCGTGGGCGACGCAGGTCCGGCTGCTGACGAGCCACCTGGTGCGCCGGCTGGACGAGGAGCTCGGGCACGGGGTCGTCACCAAGGTCGTGGTCCGCGGCCCGCGGCCGCCGTCGTGGCGCAAGGGCGGACGGTCGGCGCCGGGGGGCCGGGGTCCGCGCGACACCTACGGGTGACCGGCTCGCCCGCCCGACCCCCTGGTACGTGGTCCCCCACGTCGAGGGGGGTCGAACGGCTTAGGGGCCGCGCTGGGCGCGCGCAGCGAGAACTGCGCTCCGGGACGGGGTAGACTGGGACCGAATCTGGCGGTCGACACGGGCCTTGTCACGAGGAACACGAGCGTTCGGGCCCTCCCGCCCGGCCGCCGCCCGCGCGGCCGCCTCGACGCGGAGGGAGCACACCCGCTCGTGCCTGACGAAGAGACGCAAGGTCCGCAGGAGACCACCTCGTCCGAGGTGAACCCCGAGGACGCACCCTCGTTGGCCGGAGCGGTCGCCCCCGACGGTGGCCCCAACCCCGACTACGGCGCCGACGCGATCACGGTGCTCGAGGGTCTGGAGGCCGTCCGCAAGCGTCCCGGCATGTACATCGGCTCCACCGGTGAGCGCGGTCTGCACCACCTCGTGTCCGAGATCGTCGACAACTCCGTCGACGAGGCGCTCGCGGGGTACTGCGACACCATCGACGTGACGCTGCTCGCCGACGGCGGGGTCCGCTGCGTCGACAACGGCCGCGGCATCCCCGTGGACGTCATGCCCGGTGAGGGGCGGCCGGCGGTCGAGGTCGTCCTGACGGTGCTGCACGCCGGCGGGAAGTTCGGCGGCGGCGGGTACGCGGTCTCCGGTGGTCTGCACGGGGTCGGCAGCTCCGTCGTGAACGCGCTGTCGACCCGTCTGGACGTGGAGGTCCGGCGGCAGGGGCACGCGTGGCGGCAGTCCTACGAGAACGGCGTTCCGCTGGCGCCGCTGGTGAAGGGCGAGGAGACCGACGAGACCGGCACGACGATCACGTTCTGGGCCAACGGCGAGATCTTCGAGACGACCGACTACTCGTACGAGACGCTGCGCACGAGCTTCCAGCAGCGGGCCTTCCTCAACAAGGGCCTGACGCTGTCGCTGACCGACGAGCGCGTGCACCCCGAGGACGAGACCGCCGAGGCCTCGACGGACGACAAGCCGCAGCGGGCGGTGAGCTACCGCTACGACGAGGGGCTCATCGACTACGTCAAGCACATCAACGCGCAGAAGAAGAACGAGCCGCTGCACGACACGGTCATCTCCCTGGAGGCCGAGGACAAGGAGAAGGGCATCGCGGTCGAGATCGCGATGCAGTGGACGACCGCGTACTCCGAGGCCGTCTTCACCTACGCCAACAACATCAACACCTCCGAGGGCGGGACCCACGAGACGGGTTTCCGCACGGCGCTGACCGGCCTGGTCGTGGACTACGCGCGCTCGCTGAAGCTGCTCAAGGAGAACGAGACCCTCGAGGGGTCCGACATCCGCGAGGGCCTGACGGCGATCATCTCGGTGAAGCTGTCCGAACCGCAGTTCGAGGGCCAGACGAAGACGAAGCTGGGCAACACCTCCGCGCGCACGTTCGTCAACGCGCAGGTCCGCGAGCACCTCGGGCACTGGTTCGCCGCGAACCCCAAGGAAGCGGCGACGATCGCGCGCAAGGCGCACTCGGCCTCGGTCGCGCGGCAGGCCGCGCGCAAGGCGCGGGAGGCGAGCCGCAAGTCGCTGCTGGAGCGGAACTCGCTGCCGGGCAAGCTGAAGGACTGCCAGTCCAACAACCCGGCCGAGTGCGAGGTCTTCATCGTCGAGGGGGACTCCGCCGGTGGTTCGGCGACCCGCGGCCGCGACCCGCGGACCCAGGCGATCCTGCCGATCCGCGGGAAGATCCTGAACGTCGAGAAGGCCCGTCTGGACCGCGCCCTGGGCAACCAGGAGGTCCAGGCCCTCATCACGGCCTTCGGCACCGGCATCGGCGAGGACTTCAACCTCGACAAGCTCCGGTACCACAAGATCATCATCATGGCCGACGCCGACGTGGACGGTCAGCACATCCGGACGCTGCTGCTGACGCTGCTGTTCCGCTACATGAGCCCGCTCGTCGAGGGCGGTCACGTCTACCTGGCGCAGCCGCCGCTGTACCGCATCAAGTGGCTCGGCGGTGCCGAGCACCACGAGTTCGCCTACTCCGACCGTGAGCGCGACGCGCTCATCGAGGCCGGCCTGGCCGCGGGCAAGAAGCTGCCCAAGGAGGGCCGGACCCAGCGGTACAAGGGTCTGGGCGAGATGAACTGGGACGAGCTGTCCGAGACGACGATGGACCGGACCCACCGCACGCTGCTGCAGGTCACGCTCGAGGACGCCGCCGCCGCCGACGCGGTGTTCTCGATCCTGATGGGCGAGGACGTGGAGTCGCGCCGCAGCTTCATCCAGCGCAACGCCCGTGACGTGAGGTTCCTCGACGTCTGACCTGGTTCCACGTGAAACAGCACCGGACGTCGCGACCTGAGAGGCAACACCCGTGAGCGAGAGCACCACCGAACCCCCCACCGGCGACCGCATCGAGCAGGTCGACCTGCAGGCAGAGATGCAGCGGTCGTACCTCGACTACGCGATGAGCGTCATCGTCTCGCGCGCGCTGCCCGACGTGCGGGACGGGCTCAAGCCCGTCCACCGCCGGGTGCTGTACGCCATGTACGACGGCGGGTACCGCCCCGACCGCGGGTACTCCAAGTGCGCCCGCGTCGTCGGGGACGTCATGGGTCACTACCACCCGCACGGCGACTCCTCGATCTACGACGCCCTGGTCCGGCTCGCGCAGGACTGGTCGCTGCGGTACCCGCTCGTCGACGGGCAGGGGAACTTCGGCTCGCCAGGGAACGACCCGGCCGCGGCCCCCCGGTACACCGAGTGCCGGATGGCTCCGCTGGCCATGGAGATGGTCCGGGACATCGACGAGGAGACCGTCGACTTCTCCCCGAACTACGACGGGCACACCACCGAACCCGACGTCCTGCCGAGCCGGTTCCCGAACCTGCTCGTCAACGGTTCGGCCGGCATCGCCGTCGGCATGGCCACGAACATCCCGCCGCACAACCTGCGCGAGGTCGCCGAGGGCGCGAAGTGGTTGCTCGACAACCCCGACGCCTCCGACGACGAGCAGCTCGCGGCCGTGATGCAGCGCGTCAAGGGCCCGGACTTCCCGACCGGGGCGCTCATCCTGGGCCAGCGCGGGATCGTCGACGCGTACCGCACCGGCCGCGGCTCCATCACGATGCGCGCCGTGGTGACGGTCGAGGAGATCCAGGGCCGGACCTGCCTCGTCGTCAGCGAGCTGCCGTACCAGGTGAACCCGGACAACCTCGCGGAGAACATCGCGACCCTCGTCCGCGACGGCCGGCTCACCGGCATCGCCGACGTCCAGGACCACACCTCGGGCAAGACCGGTCAGCGGCTGGTCATCATCCTGCGCCGCGACGCCGTCGCGAAGGTCGTGCTGAACAACCTCTACAAGCACACCCAGCTGCAGACGAACTTCGGCGCGAACATGCTCGCGCTGGTCGACGGGGTGCCGCGCACGCTGCCGATCCACGCGTTCCTCAAGCACTGGATCAGCCACCAGCTGGACGTCATCGTCCGCCGCACCCGGTTCCGGCTGCGCAAGGCCGAGGAGCGCGCACACATCCTGCGCGCGCTGCTCAAGGCCCTCGACGCCATGGACGAGGTCATCGCGCTCATCCGGGCCAGCGCCACGGTCGAGTCCGCCCGCGACGGCCTCATGGGCCTGCTGGACATCGACGAGATCCAGGCCCGCGCCATCCTCGAGATGCAGCTGCGCCGCCTGGCGGCCCTGGAGCGTCAGCGCATCACCGACGAGTACGACGAGCTGATGCGCCTGATCACCGACTACAACGACATCCTCGCCCGCCCCGAGCGGCAGCGCGACATCGTCGGTGAGGAACTGGCCGAGCTGGTCGAGCGCTACGGCGACGACCGCAAGACGCAGATCCTGCCCTTCGAGGGCGACATGACCGTCGAGGACCTCATCCCCGTCGAGGACGTCGTCGTCACCGTCACCCGCGGCGGGTACGCCAAGCGCACCCGCACCGACCTCTACCGCGCCCAGCGCCGCGGGGGCCGCGGGGTCCGGGGGGCGTCGCTGCGCGAGGACGACGTCGTGGAGCACTTCTTCACCACGACGACCCACCACTGGCTGCTGTTCTTCACCAACCTCGGCCGGGTGTACCGGGCGAAGGGGTACGAGCTGCCCGAGGGCGGCCGGGACGGCCGCGGTCAGCACGTCGCCAACCTGCTGGCCTTCCAGCCGGGGGAGCGGATCGTCGCCGTCCTCGACATCGAGGACTACGAGCAGGCCCCGTACCTGGTGCTGGCGACCCGGCGCGGGATCGTGAAGAAGACGCGGCTGTCGGAGTACGACTCCAACCGCTCCGGCGGGCTCATCGCCATCAACCTCCGCAGCCACGTGACCGAGGACGGTGGCGAGGAGGTCGACGACGAGCTGTTCGGGGCCACCCTGGTCAGCGAGGACGAGGACCTCTTCCTCGTCTCCCGCAAGGGCATGAGCGTCCGGTTCGAGGCGACCGACGAGAACCTGCGCCCCATGGGCCGGGCCACCTCCGGCGTCACCGGCATGAAGTTCCGCGGGGACGACGAGCTGCTCGCGATGGCCGTGGCCCGCGACGACCTCTACGTCTTCGTCGTCACCGAGCTCGGCTACGCCAAGCGCACCAAGATCGAGGAGTACCGCAAGCAGGGTCGCGGTGGTCTGGGGATCAAGGTCGCGAAGCTGAGCGACGAGCGCGGCGACCTCGTCGGCGCCCTGACGGTGGCCGACGACGACGAGGTCCTGGTGGTCATGCAGGCCGGCCGGGTCGTCCGCTCCCGGGTCGACGAGGTGCCGGCCAAGGGCCGCGACACCATGGGCGTCACCTTCGCGAAGCCGGAGAAGGGCGACCGGATCCTCGCCGTCGCCCGCAACGCCGAGCGGGTCATCGACGAGGAGGTGGAGGCCGAGGAGGTCTCCGAGGCCACGACCGGCGGGGTCGAGGACCCGGTCGCCGACGTCGCCGGGGGCGGGGCGGACCTGGCCGCTGCTGAGGGTGCGGACGAGGCGCCGATCGGTGGAGTCCCTGTGCAGAACCCGGGTGATGACCCTGTGGGGGACCGGGCCGATGGCGTACCGTCGTCCGAGGCTCCGACGGGCGAGCCCGATCCCGGAGGTGACGAGTGACACCCGCCGAACGCGCGACGACGTCGTCGGCCGAGGCCGCGGCCCGAGCAGCGGCCCAGCCGGCCGGTCAGACCCCCCGACCCGCGGCTGACGCGGCTCGGGCGGCGAGCGCCGCCGGGCAGCCGGCCCGCCCCCGCAACGGGGTGGACTCGGTGCCCCGCCGGGTGCGGTTGACGCTGGCCCGCGTCGACCCGTGGTCGGTCACGAAGCTGTCGTTCCTGCTCTCGGTGGCCGTCGGCATCGCCCTCGTGGTGGCGACGGCGGTCATCTGGAGCGTCCTGGACGGCATGGGCGTCTTCACCGACCTCAACGGCCTGCTCAAGGACGTCGTGGGCAACGAGGTGGACTTCGACCTGCTCGACTACGTCGGCTTCGGCAAGGTCCTGTCGCTGGCGACCGTCATCGCGGTGGTGGACGTCGTGCTCCTCACGGCCCTGTCGACGGTGGTGGCGTTCCTCTACAACGTCTCCTCCGCGCTGGTCGGTGGGCTGCACGTCACGCTGTCCGACGACTGACCCGGTACGGAGCACCCTCCGCGGTCGGGTAAGGTTGTCTCGCTGCGTGCAGCGAAGCGGGCCTATAGCTCAGTTGGTTAGAGCGCATCCCTGATAAGGATGAGGTCGGAGGTTCAAGTCCTCCTAGGCCCACCGCGAGCCCCCGGAGACGACCTCTCCGGGGGCTCGGTTCATTCCCGGCCCGTGTCCGCCCCGGTCCAGGGGTCCGGCGGTCCACCAAAAACGAGTGATGATGAAGTCACTCAGGGTAAGATCCACTGGTGGAGGGACGGCTGCTCGCGACCGCCGCGCACGTCCGGGCCCTGGCCGAGAGCCACCACGCCGGCGACGACGCGACGTTCCGGGCTGCCCTGGCCGACCTCATCGACTCCGCCGGCCGCCTCGGTGACCGGTCCCGGGAGGTCGAGGACCTGCGCCGGCTCCTCGACGTCCGGCGGGCCAGCACCCGGCCGCAGGCCCCCGCCCCGCCCCCGGCCCCCACGTCGGTCGTGCAACCGCGCGGTGAGCTGGCCCGGGTCCTGACCGTCTCCCTGCCCCGCACGACCCTGGCCGACCTCGCGCTCAGCGGTGACGTCATGACCCGGCTGCACCGCGTGCTCACCGAGCAGCGGCACGCCGACACCCTGCGCGCCCGCGGGTTCGACCCGCTGCGCAAGCTCCTGCTCGTCGGGCCGTCCGGCACCGGGAAGTCCACGACCGTCGAGGTGCTGGCCGCCGAGCTCGCGCTGCCGGTCTTCAGCGTCCGCCTCGACGTCTTCGCCGACCTCAGCGCCGAGGACGCCCTCACCCGGCTGGCCCTCGTCTTCGACCTGCTGGCCCAGAGCCGCGGCGTCTGCGTGTTCGACGACGTCGACGCCCTCATCGACCCCGACGGCGGCGAGCGCAGCCGCACCCGGCTGCGCGACGTCCTGCGCGCCTTCACCGGCCACCTGGAGGACGACACCTCCACGAGCCTCCTCGTCGTCACGACGAACCGGCCGCAGCTGCTCGAACGGCCGGTGCTGCGCCGCTTCGACACCGTCCTCGACTACCCCCTGCCCAGCGCCGGCGTGGTGCAGGAGGTCGTCCTGCGGCGGCTGCGCGGGTTCGACCTGTCCACCGTCGAGTGGCCGCGGGTCGTCTCCACCGCCAGCGGGCTCAGCCACGAGCAGGTCTCCGCCGCGGCGGCCCTCGCGGCCAAGCAGTGCATCCTCGACGGGGCCGACCAGGTCGAGACCGCCTCCCTGCTGGCCGCACTGCGCGAACGACGGCAGATGCTCAAGATGGCGCCGTGAGGGCCCGCTTCGAGGTGCTCGTCGTCTGCACGGCCAACGTCAGCCGCTCCCCCATGGCGGCGGCGCTCCTGCGGCACCACCTGCAGCGGCGGTTCGGCGAGCAGGCCGCGACGATCCGCGTGACCTCCGCCGGGACGGCCGCCGAACCCGGCCGGCCCACCGACCCCGACGTCGCCGCGGTCCTGACCACCCTCCAGCGACCCGCGCCCGCCCCCGGCGCCGCCCGCGCGCTGGACGCGCAGCTGCTGGCCGCCGCCGACCTCGTGCTCACGATGACCCGCGACCAGCGCGGGCACGTCATCACCCTCGTCCCGCCGGCCCAGCGCCGCGTCTTCACGGTGGTCGAGCTGGCCCGCATCTGCCGCCACCTCGGCCGGGAGGGGCGGTTGCCCGCCGCCGCGACCCCCGCGGCGGGCCTGCGGGCGCTCCTGGCGACCGCCCCCGCGTGGCGGGGACCGACGGCACCCCGCGACCCCGCCTCCGACGACGTCGACGACGTCCACGGCGCGAAGCTGGAGGTCCAGGTGAAGGCCGCGCGGCGGCTCGACGAGGCGATCGCCGCCGTCGTCGAGGTGCTCTAGCGCTCCAGGACGACGGTCTCCGCGTCCGAGGGCGTCGTGGGCCGGTACCCGTAGCCGTACTCGTAGGCGTAGGAGAAGTCCGACGCCCGCGACGGGACCATCGTCAGCACACCCCCCAGGACCGTCGCGTCGACCGCGCGCAGCCGCTCCAGCCCCCGGACCAGGTGGTCGCGGGTCGTGCGGGCGTACCGGACGACGACGACCGCGCCGTCGGCCTGGCGGGCCAGCACGGCCGCGTCGGCCACCGGCAGCAGCGGCGGCGTGTCCACGATCACCAGGTCGGCGCGCTCGCGCAGCCGCTCCAGCAGGTCGCTCATGTGCCGGGAACCGAGCAGCGCGGCCGGGTTGAGCGGGATCGGCCCGGCGGCCAGGACCGACAGCCCCGTGTCGCCGTACGGCTGCAGGACGTCGTCGAGGTCGGCGCGGCCCGCCAGGACGGTGGTGAGCCCGGCGCTGTCCTCCACCCCGAGGTAGTCCGCGACCCGCGGCAGCCGCAGGTCGCCCTCGACGAGGATGGTGCGCAGCCCGGCCGTCGCCGCGGTCAGGGCCAGGTTCACCGCCGTGGTGCTCTTGCCCTCCCCGGGCAGCGCCGACGTCACGACCACCAGCCGCGGCGGGTGGTCGACGTCGGCGAACTGCAGGTTCGTGCGGATCTGGCGCAGCGCCTCCGACTGCGGCGAGCGCGAGCCCTCCACGACCAGCTCGGGGCGCGGGCCACCGGCCCCGGCCGGCACCGACCCGAGGGCGGGCGCCCCGAGGTCGGTGATGGTGCTCAGCGTCTTGACGGTGGTGTCGAGGACCTCGCGCAGGATCGCCAGGCCGGTGCCCAGGACCGCGCCCGCGAGCAGCCCCAGGGCCAGCACCCGCACCAGGTCGGGGGCGATCGGGTCGGCGCGGACCTCCGCCGGGCGCAGCACGTTGATGCGGACCGGGCTCATCGTCTCGGGGGTGGCCTGCTCGAGCTCGCTGACGACGCTGCCGAAGTGCCGGGCGATGGAGTTCGCGACGTCGGCGGCCAGCCGGGGGGAGGACTCGTCGACGGTGACCTCGATGAGGACGGTGCCGATCGGGGCCGTGGAGTTGACGTGCTCGGCCAGCGCGCGCGGCGTGGTGTCCAGGTCCAGGTCGCGGATGACGGGCCCCAGGACCTTCGGGCTGGTCAGGACGCTGGTGTACGACTGCACCCGCTGCTGGGTGAACATGCTGCCCTGCATGAGCAGCGCCGCGTTGCCCGTGTCGTACATCGACACGAACAGCAGGCAGTCGGCGCGGTACACCGGCGCGCTGGTGGAGTACGCGCCGAACCCGGCGCCCCCGCCGAGCAGCACGGACAGGACCACGAGGATCCAGTGCTTGCGCAGCGCGCGCAGGTAGTCGACGAGGTCCACGGGCCTCCATCGGCGCCCGTCACCGGCAGTTGACCGCCGCGCCGGCCCGCGTCCGCCGAACGGGTGCAGCGGCCGTGACCGGGGACCGGGGACCTCAAGTCGACACGCCGCCCCGACGACGAACAACCCGTCGGAGCAGTTCGGTGTGCTATCGGGGAGACGGACGGGGGGGCTCGCGTGACGACGACGAGCGGACCCGGGACGGACGTGCGCCCGGCCGGTGGCCGGCTGGCCCCCGCCACGTCCCGCCCGTCCCGCCGGCTGGCGGAGCTGTCCCTGCTGCTCCTGTCCACCGACGCGATCAGCGTCCTGACCGTCGTCCTGCTCCTGGGGCAGCGGTCCCCGGTCGTCGTCGTCTTCTGCACGTCCGTGCTGGTCCTGCACGCCCTGACGGGCCTGTACCGCCCGCGGCTGGACCTCAGCGTCCTCGACGACCTGCCCCTGCTCGTCGGCGCCGCCGTCGGCGCCCTCGGGGTCGCCGCCATCGCCCAGGGCGCCCTGGGGGCCGGGACGGTGGACGCGGGCGCCCTGCGGGCCGCCGCCCTGCAGACCGGGCTCGTCGTCGGTGCCCGCGCGGCCCTGTACGCCGTCCGCACCCGGCACCGCCTGCGGGGCCGGGTCGCGGCCCGGACCCTCGTCGTCGGCTGCGGCGGCCTGGGGGCCCAGCTCGTCGACATCCTCACCCCCGGCCGGTACGGGCTGCGGCCGGTCGGCTTCATCGACGACGACCCCCGGCTGCCCGCCGACGCCCGGCCCCTGCCCGTCCTCGGCGGCATCGCCGACCTCGCCGACGCCGTGCGCCGGCACCGGGTGGACGTCGTCGTCATCGCCTACTCCAACGTCCCCGAGATGGTCGTCGTCGACGTCCTGCGCAGCTGCCAGGGGCTCGACGTGGAGATCTTCACCGTCCCCCGGTTCTGGCAGGTCGTCACCACCCACCGCGCCGTCGACTCCGTCCGCGGCGTGCCGCTGGTCCTGCTGCGCCGGCCGGCCCTGCGGGCGGTGACCTGGCCCCTCAAGCGCGTCCTGGACGTCACCGCCTCCGCCCTCGGCCTCGTCGCGGTCAGCCCGGTGCTGCTGCTGTGCGCCCTGCTGGCCCGCCCCGAGGTCGGCCCCGGGGTGCTGTTCCGGCAGGAGCGCGTCGGCATGGACGGCCGGACGTTCCAGCTGCTGAAGCTGCGCACGATGCGCCCGCTGCCCGACTCCGACACCCGGTGGGACGTCCAGGACCGGGTGGGCCCGGTCGGCGGCTGGCTGCGCCGGCTGTCCCTCGACGAGCTGCCGCAGCTGTGGAACGTGCTGCGCGGCGACATGTCCCTCGTCGGCCCCCGCCCCGAGCGCCCGTTCTTCGTGGAGAAGTTCACCCTCGACCACGACGACTACCTCTGGCGGCACCGGGTGCCCGTCGGCGTCACCGGGTGGGCCCAGGTCAACGGCCTGCGCGGCGACACCTCGATCTCCGAGCGCGCCCGGTTCGACAACCACTACGTCGAGAACTGGTCGCTGTGGCTGGACGTGAAGATCCTGCTGCGCACCGTCGGCCAGCTCGTCACGGCGGCCGGCCGGTGACCCCGCTCGTCCTGGTCCTGGGGACGGCCGACTGGGACGCGGCCATCGCCACGAACCAGCACCACGTCACCGCGGCCCTCGCCCGGCAGTGGCCCGTGGTGTTCACCGAGGGCGCCGGCACGCGCACCCTGCGCCCCTCCGACGCCCGGCGGGTGCTGCGTCGGCTCCGGGTCGCCCCCTCGCTCACCGGCCGCCGCGTCCCCGCCGGCGTGGAGGTCGTCACCCCCCGGCTCGTCCCGCACCACGCCCCGTCCACGCGGGCGCTGAACGGGCGGCTGCTGCACCGGCAGGTCCGCCGGTGGACCACCCACCCCGGCCCCCGCCTCCTGTGGACCTACACCCCGTTCACCTACGGCCTGGAGGCCCACGCCGACCGGACCGTCTACCACCTCGTCGACCTGCTGCACGAGAACCCCGGCGTCCACCGCCGGCGGCTGCTCGCCGCCGAGCGCGCCCTGCGCGCCGACCTCGCGCTCGCCACCAGCCCCGCCGTCGAGGACCACCTGCGCGCGCAGGGGTTCCCCGTCACCCGGTGCCTGCCGAACGTCTGCGACGTCGACCTCTTCACCGCCGCCCGCGAGCGCGGCGCCCCCCGGGGGACCACGGTCGTCTTCGCCGGGACCCTCGCCCCGCACAAGGTGGACCTGCCGCTGCTGCTCGACCTCGCCGTCGCGCTGCGCGGCGTGGGGCGGCTGCGCCTCGCCGGTCCCGTCACCGACCCCGCGCACGAGGTGTGGCGGCGGCTGGTCCGCGCCGGCGCCGAGGTCGTCGGCACGCTGCCCGCCCCGGACCTCGCGGCGGAGCTCGCCACCGCGGCCGTGGGGATCGTGCCGTACCGGGTCTCCCCGCTGACCGTGGGCGTCTCGCCGCTGAAGACGTACGAGTACCTCGCCGCCGGGCTGCCCGTGGTCAGCACCCCGCTGCCGGCGATCGCCCCCGTGCCCGGGGCGGTCTTCGTCCGCGAGCGCGGCGGGTTCGTCGCCCAGGTGCTCGACCTGCTGCGCGCCGACGACCCCGGCCGTCCCGCGCGCGTCGCCCGGCACGCCCGGGGGCAGGACTGGGAGACCCGCGGCCGGGAGCTGCGCGAGACCGCCCGGACCCTGCTCACCGGTCCCTGACCGGCCTCTGACCGGCACCGGTCTCAGGCCCGGCCCAGCACCCCCGCCACGACCCGGCGCCACGACCCGCGCAGCACGCACGCCACCGCCCACACCAGCGCGACGGACCCCGCGACCGCGGCCAGCCCCGCCCACCCCCCGCCCGGCACCGCCCGGCCGGCCAGCACCGCCGCGACCGCCGCGAGCGCCGCCACCGGCGCGCAGCCCAGCAGCCACCGGCCCAGCTCCGCGCCCACCCCCAGGGCCCGCGCCGCCGCGACCGTCGTCACCACCGACCCGGCCGAGGCGGCCAGCCCCACGGTGGCCGGCCCCAGCAGCGGGTGCACCAGCACGTTCACCGCGACCGTCACGACCACCCCGGCCACCAGCGCCGCCACCGCCACCCGGTTGCGGCCCGCCGCGTTCAGCGCCTTCACCAGCACGTACGCGCACGACTGCGCCCAGAAACCCACCCCGAGACCGGTCAGCACCGCCGCCGACGTCGCCACCGACGCCGCGTCGAACGCGCCCCGGGCGTACAGGACCTGCACCACGGGGGCCGCGCCCACCGTCAGCACCACCGACGAGGGGACCACCACCAGCAGCAGCCCCGGCAGGACGCCGACCAGGCGCTCGCGGGCCGCGGCGGCGCCGAGCCCGGACAGGGTCGCCAGGCCCGCCAGCCCCAGCGGCACGGCGAGCAGGTTCACGCCCGTCGCCGCGACGAACCGCGCGTAGTCGACGGCGGCGACGACGTGGTCGCCGAGCAGCGAGGCGACGACGCGCTCGGTGACGACCGAGCCCTGCACGGCGACGGGCAGCAGCAGCAGCGGCCGCACCCGGCGCCAGCAGCGCAGCGCCAGGTCCCGGCCCCCCACCCCGGCGCCGGTGGGCAGCAGGTGGCGGACGCGCACCGAACCCCAGGCGTGCAGCCCGAGGTAGGCCAGGGTGAACCCCGAGGCCAGCAGGACCGGTTCCCCCAGCACCCAGGCCGCCCCGAGCGCGGCGATCATCCCGAGGTTCTGCACGGTCGCGCGGACGCTGGACAACCGGAACCCGCCGTGCGACATCTCCAGGTAGCCCAGCAGCGAGAACTGCAGGTAGCTCGGGATCCCGCAGGCCATGACCTGCAGGAACCGCGCCGCCGTGGTCGCCGTCGCGTCGTCCAGGCCGGGGGCGAGCAGGTCCACCACCGGGCGGGCCAGCACGAGCAGGGCCGCCACCAGCAGCGCCGACAGCACCCACGCCCCCGCCCGCACCGCGCGGAACAGGCTCGCCGCGCGGGGCGGGTCGGTGCGCAGCAGCTCGGCGTGCAGCGGCAGGAACCCGGCGGACAGGACGTCGGCGGAGAGCAGGTCGACGGGGACGAGGGTGCCGGTCTGGGCCACCCGCGCGGCCGTCGCCGGGACCCCGGTGCCGTAGGCCGCCGCGAGCAGCACCTCGCGCAGCGTCCCGAGGAGCTTGCCGGCCAGGCCGCCCAGGACGAGCCGGCGCACCGCCTCGCGCATCAGCCGGCCCCCAGCAGGCCGGCGTACCGGGCGGCGACGTGCGCCAGGTCGTACCGGGCCGGGAGCAGGGACCCCCGGCGCGGGGCGTCCAGGGCCCGGCGGACCGCGGCCGCCAGCTCCCGCGGGTCCGCGGCGTCGACCCGCGTCACGGCGGCCCCCTCCACGGGGGCGGTCGTCAGCGACGTCACCACGGGCGTGCCGCAGGCCAGCGACTCCAGGACCGCCATCGGCAGCCCCTCCCGCCACTGCGACGTGAGCAGCGAGACGTCGGCCGCCGCCTGCAGCGCCGGGAGCCGGTCGCGCTCGACGGTCCCGAGGAACCGGACCCGGCCGGCCACCCCCAGCTCGCGGGCGAGCCGCTCCAGCGCCGGGCGGTCCGGCCCGTCCCCGGCCAGCACCAGAGTGGCGGCCGGCAGGTGCGGCAGCAGCCGGATCGACCGGTCCACCCGCTTCTGCGGGTGCAGCCGGCCCGCGACGAGCAGCAGCTCCCCGTCCACGGCGAGCCCGGCCCGCAGCGCGGCGCGGGCCCGGCCGTGCGGGTCGGGCCGGAAGACGGTGGTGTCGACGCCGTTCTCGACGAGGTGGACGGCCGGCATCGACACCCAGCGGCCCAGCGGCGCGCTCGTCAGGGAGTCCCGCACGCTGGGCCCCACGGCGACGACGTCGTCGAAGGACCGGTACGTGCGGACGTCGCGCAGCAGCCCGTGCGCGTTCCGCACCGCCGACACCGCGGGCCGCAGCCGGCGGCTGCCGAGCTTGGAGGCGATCTCCATCACGGACGTCCCGTGCGCCTGGAGCACCGCGCGCGCCCCGAACCGGGCGGGCAGGTCCACCCCGGAGAAGGCGCCCGCGCTGACCGACAGCACCCCGGTGACGCCACCGGAGCGCAGCTCGGTCTCCAGCGCGGCGCGGGACGCGGCCCACCAGGAGCGGGAGTAGCGCCCCGGGACGGTCCCCGGCAGCGCCCGCACCCGCACCCCGTCCCGGTCGGCACCGGCCCCGGGGAGCGCCGTCGTCAGCGCCGTGGTCAGGACCGTCACGTCGCAGCGCGCGGCCAGGGCGCGGCACAGGTCCCACGCCACCGACTCCATCCCGCCCGCGTGGTGCAGCGGCAGCCCGCGGGTCAGGACGACGACCCGGCCGCCCGCGCCGCTCACCGGCGTCCCCCCACGAGCCCGTCGAGCAGGTCCTCCAGCGCCGCCGTGCGCCGGACCACGTCGAACCCGGCGCGGACGTGCGCGCGCGCCGCCGCCCCCAGCGACCGCGCCAGGGCGTCGTCGTCGAGGACCCGGCGCAGCGCCGCGGCCAGCGCCCGCGGGTCGCCCTCGGGGACCAGCAGCCCGGTGCGCCCGTCCACGACCGCCGACGGGATCCCGCCGTGCCGGGTCGCGACGACCGGCCGGCCCACCGCCCCGGCCTCCAGCAGCACCTGCCCCAGACCCTCCTGGTCGCCGGTGGGACCGGTCCGGCTCGGCAGGCACAGCACCGCCGAGGTCGCGATGCGCTGCAGCGTCGCCGCGTGGTCCAGGGCGCCGGTGAACTCCACGTCCAGCCGCAGCCGCCGCGCGAGGTCGGTCAGCGACGCCCGCAGCGGCCCCTCGCCCACGCACGTCAGGCGCACCCCGGGCAGGCCGGCCACCGCGTGGAACAGGTCCGCGTGCCCCTTCTTGGGAACCAGCCGCCCGACGTGGACGACCGTGCGGGGCCGCGCGGGCAGGACCGGCAGGCCGTCCAGCCGGATGCCCAGGTGGTGCGTCACGGTCCGCCCGGCGGGGAAACCGCGCGCCAGCAGCCGCTCTCGCAGGTGGTCGGACACGGGCAGGAACAGGTCGCCGTGGCGGGCCAGCGCGCCCGCCCGGCGCAGGTACGTCCACCACGACAGCCGCCGGGACCGCAGCAGGTCCAGGCGGGAGGTCGTGGCGTCGAAGCCGTGGAACACCGTCGCCAGCGGGACCCCGGCGCGCCGGGCGGCCGGCAGCGCGCACGCCGCCTCCACCCCGAAGTGGGCCAGGACCGCGTCGGCCCGCGCGGCCACCAGCAGGTCGCGCAGCGCCCGTGAGGACACCCCGGCGGTGTGCAGGGCCCCGGCCCGCCGGCTCATCGACAGGCCCGGCACCCCCGCGGGCAGCGCGTCGCGGGACACCAGCACCGGTTCCCAGCGGGAGAACGCGCCCGCCTGGGTGAGCACGAACGGTTCGGAGGGCAGCCCGAAGGTGTGCCGGAGGACCGCTACGCGGGGCACGGCACCGCCTCGGGCGCGGGCCGGGCCGCGGCACGGCGCGCGGTCACCAGGCCCAGCAGCATCGCCAGCAGGATCATCGACTTCGCCTCCCCGTAGACGGCGGTGTTGTCGCCCATGCCGTGCACGAGGACCCACCACCACGCGCCGAGCGCGAACGCCGCCGTGCGCGCCAGGTGGGTGCCGAGGCCGCGGACCACCGTCGCGGTCAGCACGACCAGGACCGTCACCGCCAGGTTCAGCAGCCCGGCGACCCCGGGCAGGCCGCTGGAGGCCCACGCCGCGATGAACAGGTTGTGCGGGGGCAGCGCCTCGATCCCCAGCGCGGCGAACTGCTCGATGGTGCGCGACCAGCCGCCGAACCCGAGCCCGAGGACCAGGTGCTCGCGGAACATCTGCAGCGCGAAGTCCCACATCGGCTGCCGGCTCGCCAGGCTCTGCGAGGACGCGTCGGCGTACCCGGGCACGTACCGCTCCAGGACCGAGGGCAGCAGCCAGACCCCCAGGCCGACGGCGGCGGCCGCCTGGGGCAGGAACCACCGCGCCCGCGGGCGGCCGAGCACCTGGACGCCGCGGACCGCCACCGGCAGGACGAGGGCGAGCGCCGCCGCCGTCTTCGACCCCGTCGCGAACGTCGCCGACCAGCACGCCAGGGCGCCCGCGGCGTACAGCCGCCGCCGCCGCCCGCGCAGGCCCACGCCCAGGGCCAGGAAGCAGAACGTGGCGACGCCGAGGAACATCGACGACACGTTGGCGTTGATGAAGAACCCGCCGGCCTTCGCCGGGTCGGTCACGTTGTTCGCGCCGCCGTCGAAGAACGCCGTCATGGCGTCGGGCCCGACGACGAGGACCGCCAGGGGGGACCGGAGGAACGCGGCCTCGACCGCCGGGGCGAGCCGGAACACCCACACGAGCACGGCGTCGAGGACGGCCCACGCCAGGACGACGGTGAACGGCCCGGTCAGCGCGCCGGGCCGTCCCCGTTCGACGCGGGTCGCGTACAGCGCGAGGAACGCGAACGACAGCAGCCGCGCGACCTCCAGGACGCCGACCACCGGGTCCGGCGACCAGCTGATCGCCAGCCCCTGCAGCACGGCCAGGACCAGGACGGCGCGGAACACGGGGTCCCGCAGCGGCAGCTCCTTGCGCTCCAGCAGCCAGCAGACGGCGATGAGGATGGTCCAGCACTGGCTCAGCGGCAGGTTCGCCGTCGCCAGCGGACCGACGTACACCTGGGGGACCGCCAGGAACGCCGCGACGGTCAGCCGGGTGCGGTCGGTGGCGGTCACGCAGAACAGCAGGCCGGTGAAGGCGGCGGCGGCGGCGAGGACGAGCTGCAGGATCACCGCAGGACCCCGGCGTGCTCGCCCACCCACGCCAGCACGCGCTCGCGGAACCGGCTCACGTCGAACTCCGCGGCCCGGCGGCGGCAGTCGCCGGGGCGGCACGCCTCGGCGCGGGGCAGGGCCGCGGCCAGCTCGCCCGGGTGCAGGTCGTCGACGAGCGCGCCGCTGACGCCGTCGAGGACGGTCTCCCCGGAGCCGCCGCGGGCGGGCGCGAGGACGGGGGTGCCGGAGGCCATCGCCTCCACGGGGACGATGCCGAAGTCCTCGACGGTGGGGAAGAGCAGCACGGCGGCGCGG
Source organism: Kineococcus lubricus (assembly GCF_050871965.1). NCBI lineage: Bacteria > Bacillati > Actinomycetota > Actinomycetes > Kineosporiales > Kineosporiaceae > Kineococcus > Kineococcus lubricus. The sequence goes on along the minus strand of NZ_JBJLSK010000002.1, from coordinate 215,897 downwards.
TGCAGCAGTTCGCGCACGGTCCGCCGCGAGGGGCGGTCGAGGACGACGACGGGCACGGTGGCCGTGGCGGCGCGTTCGCGCAGCGCCGCCAGCAGCGGCCCGGTGCCGGCCACGACGACGGGCCGGCCGGCGCGCTCGGCGACGTCGACGGCGAGCAGGTGGTTCTTGTAGGGCACGAACCGGCCCAGGGCCAGCAGGAAGCCGTCGGGCAGGTCCAGGGTCGGCTCGGGCGCCGCGGCGAAGGCGGCGACGTCGACGGGCGGGTGGACGACGGTGGCCTCACGTCCCCAGCAGTGCTCGACGCGGCGGGCGACCTCGGCGCTGTTGGCGGCGAAGGCGGTGACCCGCCGGGCGGCGCGGTGGTCGGCGGCGGCCAGGACGCGCCGCGCGGGCGCGAGCAGCGGGGAGGCGCCGCGGCCGTCGAGCTGCGGGCTCCACACGTACCGCGCGGGGGTGTGGACGTAGGCGAGGTGGAGGCCGCCGGGGGCGACGAGGCGGTTGGACGTGGCGAAGGCGTGGTGGGAGGTGACGACGAGGTCGTAGCTGCGCTGCACGTCGCGCGCGTGCGCGGCCCACGCGGCCGGCATGAGCGGCAGCGACAGCGCCCGGGGGGCGCGCAGGGCGTCGAGGGCGGTGGTGCGGACGGGGCGCCCCCCGAGGTCCAGCGCGACGGCGGGGTCGGCGGTCAGGGCGTGCAGGTCGGCGTCGGGCCACATCCCGGCGAGGACCTCGAAGACCTGCTCGGCCCCGGCGCGGGCGGCGATCCACTCGTGCACGAGGGCGGTCCGGGGAGCGGGCGGGGGCGTCGGCATGGCACCTACCCGGTCGGCGCGCGGGCCGTGGACCTGAGGACGATCACGCACGGTGCCGCGTGCTAGCGTTTCTGCGTCGTACCCGGCTCGTCGAGGAGGTCCACCGTGAAGAAGCTGCTGCTGGTGGGGCTGCTCGCCGGAGGCGTCTTCGCCTGGCGCCGCAAGGCGTCGCAGAAGGCCGAGCGCGACCTGTGGGCCGAAGCCACCGACACGGTGCGCTGACGCCCGGCACCACCCGGGGGCATGGCGCAATTGGTAGCGCACCTGCTTTGCAAGCAGGGGGTTAGGGGTTCGAGTCCCCTTGCCTCCACCGGACGCCGGAGGCCGGTCACGTCGTCGACGTGACCGGCCTCTCGTGCGTCGGGGCGCGTCCCCGGCCCGCGGGGACCGTCCCGGCGTCGCCGGGACGGTCGTGCGGGTCAGGCCTTCCGGCCGCCCTCGGTGTCGTCGGTCGGCTTCGCGGTCGTGTCGTCCACCGTGTCGTCCGCGGTCGCGCCGCCGAGGGTGCTGTTCTGGACGATCGGGTCCGCGTCGGCCGCGGCGGCCGCGGCCGGGTCGGACAGGGGGACCGGCGCCGCGTGCGGCGCGTCGTCGTCGACCGGCGCGTACGACGACTCGCTCGACGTCCCGCCCGACGTCCCGGTGGCCTTCTCGAGGTTCTCCGTCGCCGCGGCCGTCGCCGGGGTGGTGGGCGTCGTCGCCGCGGGGGCGGGGGTCCACGCGGCGCCGGGGGCGGCCCAGGGGTCCTCCTTCTTGCCGCGGGTGGCGGCCCAGACCGCCGCGCCGCCGGCCGCGAGGATGGTCAGCACGAGCAGCTTCCTGCCCGCGCCGCCCTTCGGCCGGTCCTTCTGCTTCTTCTTCGCGGCGGCGCCGGTCACGGCGGCCAGCGTCGCGGCCGGGTGCTTCTTCGCCGTCCCGGCGGCCTTCTTCCCGGTCTTCCGCGTGCCCTTGCCCGCCGTCCTCGCGGACTTCTGCGCCGCCTTGACGGTGCCGGCGGCCGTGGTGACGGCGGCCGTCGCGCTGGTCAGGGCCGGGCCCGCGGACTCCTTGGCCGTCGTGGCGGCCTCCTGCACGGCCTCGACGATCTTCGGCAGGAGGTCCTCGACGGCGCGGTGGGCGCCGTCGACGGCGGGGGTGACCCGCTGGACGGCGGCCTCCACGTGCGGGGCGGCCACCTCCTTCGACGTGGCCCAGCCCTTCTCCAGGCGCGGCTGCGCCCACTCGACAGCGGTACCGACCTTCTCCGCGATCGCCGTGCCCTGGCTCTGCAGCGCCTCGGTACGGCTCTTCGTGTGCGACATGGGTCCTCCTCTGCGTCGTCCTGCTCTGACGTCGCGAACGTCCGGGGCCCGCGACACGTGCCCCGCCCCGACGTGCCGGCGACGATCACCAAGCGTCATCCCACCGCAGGTGGGGCCGGTGCGCCACCAGACGCGGAGCTGAGGGCGTGCAGGACCCGTGGAAGGATGAGGGGCATGTACGCCACCCTGCACACCAACCACGGCGACATCCGCCTGGAACTGTTCGAGAACCACGCCCCCAAGACGGTGGCGAACTTCGTGGGCCTCGCCGAGGGCACGAAGGAGTGGCAGGACCCGGCCACCGGCGAGAAGAAGTCCGAGCCCTTCTACGACGGGCTGACCTTCCACCGCGTCATCGACGGCTTCATGATCCAGGGCGGCTGCCCGCGCGGTGACGGCCGCGGCGGCCCCGGGTACCAGTTCGACGACGAGATCCACCCGGACCTGCGCTTCGACAAGAAGTACCTGCTGGCCATGGCCAACGCCGGCAAGATCGCCGGTCACGGCACCAACGGCTCGCAGTTCTTCGTGACCGTCACGAACACCCCGCACCTCAACGGCAAGCACACCATCTTCGGTGAGGTCGCCGACGACGCCAGCCGCGCCGTCGTGGACGCCATCGCGACCGTGCCGGTCGGACCGGGCGACGCCCCGCGCGACCCGGTCGTCATCAGCTCGGTCGACGTCGAGCGCGACTGACCCCTGCGGCGAGCGTGAACGACGGGGGCGTCCCGCGCGTTGGTCCGGTCGTGATCGACCCGGTGATCGACGATGAGTGACGTCCCCGTCTGCCCCCGCCACCCCGACCGGGAGTCGTGGGTGCGCTGCCAGCGGTGCGAGCGCCCGGCGTGCCCGCAGTGCCAGCGGCCGGCCGCGGTGGGGGTCCAGTGCGTCGACTGCGTCGCCGAGGCCGCCAAGGGCGTCCGGCAGCCGCGCAGCACGTTCGGCGGGGTCCTGAGGAACCGTGACACGGTCGTCACGAAGGTCCTCATCGGGTTGTGCCTGGTGGCGTTCGCCGGGCGGTACGTGCTGCCGTCGTCGGTGTACGCCTGGTTGCCGCTGGTCAACGGGTACTACCTCAACGCCTTCGGGCCCAGCACCTGGTGGCAGCCCCTGACGTCGGCGTTCCTGCACGGCAGCCCGCTGCACCTGCTGCTCAACCTGTACGCCCTGTTGATCACGGGGCAGTACCTCGAACCGCTGCTGGGGCGGGTCCGCTTCGTCGCCCTGTACGTGCTCTCCGCGCTCGGCGGGGCCGTGGGCGGGCTGCTGCTGCCGGGGACGGCGGGCAGCTCCCTGGTGGGCGCCTCGGGCGCGATCTTCGGGCTGTTCGCGGCCCTGCTCGTCGTGAACCGCCAGCTGGGGCGGCAGACCGGGCAGATCGCGGCCCTCATCGTCGTGAACTTCCTCGTCGGCGTCTTCGTCGCGGGCATCTCCTGGCAGGCCCACCTCGGGGGGCTGGTCACCGGGGCGCTCGTGGCGACCGTCCTGGCCCGGGGCCGCCGCGGCCGCCGGGCCGTGCAGTGGGTCGGGACGGGGGCCGTCGCGGTCGTCGTGCTGGCGCTGCTGACCTACGCGGCGACCCGCTCACCGTTCTGAGGTCCCCCGGGCGCCGGGCGGGTGGACGAGCGGTGGACGGCGCGTGGCGCGGGGTGGGACGCCCGGCCACGGCGGGGTGGTGACGCACCGGAGTCGTCCTCCGGGGCCGGGCACCGCCGGAACGCCCTCCGCCGCTGTCCACAGGCTTTCGCACACCTGTGCGAACCGCCGCGCGCGATCCCCAGACCGTGGACATCGCTGTGGACGTCGCCTCGCGGTTTCCCACAGTCGTCCACAAGCTGTGGAGAAGTCGGTGGACAAAGGCTGTGGACGACGGTGGCGACTGTCCACACGCCGTCCCCAGGCGGTGGACAACACCGGACCGGCGGAGCGGCCCGCGGGGCCCACCGTGACGCCCCTACTGCTCACGCAGCGTCACAGCGGGCCGGAACGATCAGCGCTGCGTCACACCCGCGGCCGGACGGGGACCGGTGTCCACACCGCGCCCGCGCTCGGCCCAGCACCGCGTCTGCGCCGCCAGGTCCTCCCAGTAGCCCGGCTGCCCGGTGGGGGTGGGAGCCAGCCAGCCGTCCTCCATGTGCGTGCACACCGCCGGGTCGGCCGCCGCCAGCCGGCGCCGGCGCGCCGGGCGGCGCAGCGAGGCCACGTCGACCGCACCGCGGAACGCCGTCAGGTAGGCGGCGCGGGCCAGCCGCAGAACCGGGTTCGACGACGCCCCGGGGTGGTGGCGCACCAGGTCCCGGGCCGTGAAGCGCGGGATGCCCTGCACGGCCAGCAGGCTCGTGTGGTCGAAGTCGCCGCCGGACAGGCAGCACAGCACCAGCAGCCCGTGGTCCTCGCGCAGCGCCCCCACGCGCACCGCGAACGTGCTCGTCGTGCTCTCGTGCGGCACCCAGCGCACCGCGTCGGTGGGGATGGCGTCCTCGCCGCGCGCCGACCGCGGGCGGCGCCACTGCGGCACCCGGCCCTCGATGTCGTCGTGCGTGCCGACGCCGTACGGGGCGAAGTACTCCGCGCGGTGCCCGGCCGCCGAGCGCAGCAGCGAGACCAGCGCGTCCGGCCGCCACAGGTAGTCGTCCTCGGCGAACAGGACGAGGTCCTGCGCGGACCAGTCCGAGCGGGCGGCCAGCTTCAGCGCCGCCAGGTAGCTGGCCCGGTTGCTGCCCCCGGTGATGGCGCGCACGGACCCGTGGGCGCGCACGAGGTCCAGCCGGTGCTGCGGGAGCGGGCCGTCGTTGAGGAACAGCACCTCCACGCCCTCACCGGCGTCCCGGGCCGTGGCGACGGCGCGCAGGAACGAGTCGAGCGCGAGGTCCTTGGAGTACCAGGACGGCCGACCCTTGGCGTTCTCCCCGCCGTGGGATCGGTAGACGACGTGCAGCACTCGGCCCCCTGGACGGTGTCGGAGTCGAACAGAACCCTAACCCTGACGCGGGGGCAGGTTTCGCCGTCGCGCCGGGGGTCACCCGGTGCGCGCGTCCCGACGGTCAGCGCCAGCGGGTCGTCATCGCGAACCCCACCAGCACCAGCGCGAAGCCGGCCACGAGGTTCCAGTTGTCCCAGCCCGGCACCGGCAGCAGCGAGCTCGACAGGTAGAAGACGACGATCCAGGCCAGGCCCAGGACCATCAGGCCGACCATCGTCCAGATCCACCAGCGCGGGGTGAGCTGGTTCTTCCGCTTCATCGCGCGGTCGGTGTCGGCGACCACGTCCTGGTCCTTGCGGCGCCTGCGGCCGGTGGCACCGGCCGCGGCCGCGGTCGCGTCGCTCGTCTCGCCCGTCTCGTCGGACTTCTTGCGGCGGGGCACGTCGACCTCCAGTCGGGGGTGGGCGGGGACGGGGGCCGTCACCTGCTCATCAGCGTAGTGCGACGATCTGTGTGCGGTCGGTCGACGGGGGAGGTGCGGTGGAGGGTCGTCGGGTCGCCCGGCGCGCCGGGGTCGTCCTCGTGCTCGCCGCCGCCGGTCTGCTCTTCGCGACCAGCGCGCTGACCGCCGGAGGCACCGACCTGCGCTCGGAGTCCGCCGACCTGGGCTCCGTCGTGGCCCAGCGCTCGCAGGAGAACGCCGCGCGCGCCGCGCAGGTCGCCGCGCTGCGCGCCGAGGTCGACGCCCTCAGCCGGGACGTCCCGGCCGGGACCGCGGACCCGTTGCAGGACGCCGCGCTGGGCACGGCGTCGGGCGCGCTGGCCGTCCGCGGGCCGGGCCTGGCGGTCACCCTGGACGACGCCCCCACGGGTGCCGACGACGCGCGGCGGCCGGCGGGCGCCTCGCCCGACGACCTCGTGGTCCACCAGCAGGACGTCGAGGCCGTCGTGAACGCGTTGTGGGCCGGGGGGGCCGAGGCGATGATGATCATGGATCAGCGGGTGGTGTCGACGTCGGCGGTGCGCTGCGTCGGCAACGTCCTGGTGCTGCAGGGCCGCACCTACTCGCCGCCGTACCGGATCGCGGCCGTCGGCGACGTCGACGCCCTGCGGGCGGCGCTGGGGGCCTCGGCCGAGGTCGCCGTCTACCGCCAGTACGTCGCGGCCTACGGCCTCGGCTACGAGGTCGCCGCCGCCGACGACCTCGCGCTGCCCGCCTTCGACGGCACCACCCGCCTCGACCACGCCCGGGCGGGGGCCGCGTGATCCGCCGGGCCGTGTCGGTGCTCGGTGAGCTGCTCATCACCGCCGGGGTGCTGACCCTGCTGTTCGTCGTCTGGCAGGTGTACTGGACCGACCTCACCTCCGGGCAGGCGCAGGCCGCCCGGGTCAGCGCGCTGGAGGACCGGTGGGCGGCCCCGGCCACCCCGGCGCCGACGGCCCCCGCGACGGCCCCCGCGACGGCCCCGGCCGCCGACCCGCCCGTGGACCCCGTGGCGGTCCCCCCGGTGGGGGACCCCTTCGCCATCGTCTACGTGCCCCGCTTCGGCGGCGACTACGCGGTGCCCGTCGTCGAGGGCACCGGCACCGAGGAGCTGAAGGAGGGCATGGGCCACTACCCGGCGACCGTCATGCCCGGCCAGGTCGGCAACTTCGCCGTCGCCGGGCACCGCGTGACCTACGGCAAGCCGCTCAACCGGATCGCCGAGCTCGTCGAGGGCGACGCCGTCGTCGTGGCGACCCCCACGCAGTGGCTGACGTACCGCGTCCGCTCGTGGGAGGTCGTCAGCCCGAAGCAGGTCTCGGTCATCGCCCCGGTGCCCGACCAGCCGGGCGCGACGCCGACGGAGGCGTGGCTGACGCTGACGGCCTGCCACCCGATGTACTCCGCGCGGGAGCGGTACGTCGTGTTCGCCCAGCTGGACTCCGTGCAGGACCGCTCCGACGGCGAACCGTCGTCGCTGACCCCGGTGGAGGGCTGATGTACGCGGCGTGGTGGCGGGTCCTGCCCGGGCCCTGGTGGGTGCGGCTGCTCATCAGCCTGCTGGTGGCCGCGGGCGTGGTGCTGCTGTGCTTCACGGTCGTGTTCCCGGCGCTGGCCGACCGCCTCGCGATCAACGACGGAACGGTGGGCGGGCCGTAGCGGCCCACCTCTGGGACGATCACCACTCACCGACGAGGGAGGGCCACGATGTCCAGCGAGTACGCCCCGCCGAGCGGGTACGGCGACCACTACGGGCCGGCGCCGAAGAACGGGCTGGGCGTCGCGGCGCTCGTGCTGGGGATCTTCGGCCTGCTGCTGTCGTGGATCTTCATCGGGGTGCCGCTGGCGATCGCGGGGCTGGTGATGGGCGTCGTCGCCCGGCGCCGGGTCACGCGCGGCCAGGCCACCAACCGGGGGGTCGCCCTGGCCGCCGTCATCGTCAGCGCCGTGGCGCTGGTGGTCGGCGTCGCCATCTCGATCGTCTGGTTCGTGGCTGGTTCCTGGTTCCTGGACAACGGCGGGCAGGACTACGCGGACTGCGTCAGCGCGGCCGGCGGCGACCAGGCGCAGGTCCAGCAGTGCGCCCAGGAGTTCCAGCGGGACCTGTCGAACTGACCCTCCCGCCCTGTGAAGGGCTCGCGCACGCGCTGCGCAACTGTGACGACTCCGCTCAGGTCCGGGCCGGGTGCGGCCGTACCGTGACCCCGTGCCCACTCCCCTCGATCCGGGACCGCAGCGCCAGGTGCCCGGTGCCGGCCGCCGCGCGCGCGGTCGTCACTCCGACCACGCGCACGGCACGGCCTTCAAGCTGCTGCGCGGGTTCCTCGTCACGGCCGTCGTGCTGGCGGTCCTGGCGGCGGGGGGCGGGGTCTACGCGTACTACCGGCTCCAGGGCAACATCAACGCCCAGAGCCTCGACGGCCTGATCGGCGACAAGCCCAGCGACGAGTCGGCGGTGGACCCCACGACCGGTCAGGACGCCGTCAACATCCTGGTGATGGGCAGCGACACCCGGGAGCTGTCCGACGGGACGGGCGGCGAGTACGGCGGCGCCGACGCCGACCCCGGTGCCCGCTCGGACACCACGGTGCTGGTGCACCTGGCCGCGAACCGCCAGAGCGCGACGCTGGTGAGCATCCCGCGCGACTCGATGGTCCAGATCCCGTCCTGCCCGCTGGAGGACGGGACGACGACGAAGGCGCACACGGGCCAGTTCAACGCGGCGTTCTCCGAGGGCGGGGCGGCCTGCACGATCAGGACCGTCCAGTCGCTGACGAAGGTCCCGATCGACCACTACGTCGTGGTCGACTTCTCCGGCTTCCGGTCGATGGTCGACGCCCTGGGCGGGGTGACGATCTGCACGCCGGAGGACATCGACAGCGAGAAGGCCAACCTGCACCTGGCGGCCGGGACCCACGAGGACGTCGACGGGGAGACGGCGCTGGCCTACGCCCGCGTCCGCTACGGGCTGGGGGACGGGTCGGACCTGTCGCGGATCGACCGTCAGCAGGCGCTGATGAGCTCGATGGTGCAGAAGGTCACGAGCTCGGCGATCCTGACCCGCCCGGACCGGCTGTACTCGTTCCTGGACGCGGCGACGAAGTCGGTGACCACCGACACCGAGCTCGCCAGCCTCAGCCAGATCGCCTCGCTCGCGCAGTCGCTGCAGAAGATGCCCGCGGACGGCGTCCAGTTCGTCACCGTGCCCACCGAGCCGTACCCGGCGAACGAGGCTCGCGTGCAGTGGACGGCGGCCGCCGACGCGCTGTGGGAGCGGATCCGCACCGACACCGCCGGCCCGGCGCCGGCCACCCCGTCGGCGACGGCGACGACCGACCCGGGGACGAGCTCGGCGCTGCTCGTGGCGCCCTCGAAGATCTCCGTCGAGGTCGTCAACGTGGGCGGCACCGCGGGGGTGGCGGGGCAGCTCGCGCAGGACCTCGCCGACGTCGGGTTCGTCCCGGCGGGGACGGGGGACGGGGAGGCCACCGACCCGTCCGCGGACGTCCTCGTCCGGTACGGCACCGACCGGCAGGACTCGGCGAACACGGTCGCGGCCGCGCTGGGCGGGGCCCGGACGCAGCTCGACGCGAGCCTGGGGAGGAGCGTCGTGGTGGAGGTGCGGTCGGCCGGGACGACGGTGACGGACGTGCGGTCCCGGGTGACGGGCACGCCGCCGGCGACGGCGGCGCCGAGCACGAGCATCACGTCCCGCGTGGCCTCGGACGACATCTGCGCCTGATCCGCACCCGAGGCCACGCGGTCGCGGCGGGCGTCAGCCGACGCGGACGGGGACCCCGGTGAGCAGGGACTCCTGCGCGGCGTCGGCGACCTTGGAGGCCGCGACGGCGTCCTCGGGGCGGCACAGCTCCCCCTCGACGCCGCGGACGAGGTCGGCGAAGGCCGCCACCTCGGCGCGGTAGGCGTCGGCGAACCGCTCGGCGAAGGTGGTGTGCGGGGAGCCGTCGGGGAACGTCACGCCCGGTTCGGCCGAGCGCAGCGCGGTGCGGGCGTCCAGGCCGACCTCCAGGGAGGCCTTCGAGCCCTGCAGCTCGAGGCGGACGTCGTGGCCGCCGCCGTTGTAGCGGGAGGCGGTGACGACGGCGAGGGTGCCGTCGTCGAGGGTGCACACGGCCAGGGCGGAGTCGACGTCGCCGACCTCGCCGATCGCGGGGTCGCCGTTGTTGCTGCCGCGGGCGTACACCTCGGTGATCTCCCGGCCGGTGATCCAGCGGATGACGTCGAAGTCGTGGACGCTGCAGTCGCGGAACAGCCCGCCGGAGGTGGCGATGAACGACACCGGCGGCGGCGCCACGTCGCAGGTCACGGCGCGGATCGCGTGCAGCCAGCCGAGCTCGCCGGCGGCGAAGGCGCGCTTGGCCTCCAGGTACCCCCGGTCGTAGCGGCGCTGGTGGCCGATGCGGACGACGCCGTCGCGCTCGGCGATGAACTCGAGGACGGGCAGGGAGAGGGCGACGTCGGGGGCGACGGGCTTCTCGGAGAAGACGGGGATGCCGGCTTCGACGCCGGCGCGGATCAGCTCGGGGTGCTGGGCGGTCCCGGTGGCCACGACAAGGCCGTCGATGCCGGAGGCCAGGAGCGCCCCGACGTCGGCGACGGCGTCGGCGCCGACCTCCGCGCCGACCTGCCGGGCGCGCTCGGCGTCGACGTCGGCGACGGTGAGGCGGCCGACGCCGGGGGTGGTGACGATGTTGCGGGCGTGCATGACGCCGATGCGACCGACGCCGGCGAGGCCGAGGTGGAGGTCGGACATGGGGGAGAGCTCCTCGATGAGTATTGGACCGGTCCAACGCGGACTACGATCAGTCTCGCACGGCCCGACTGTCAAGGAGGACGAGTGACCCGACCCACCATCCGCAGCGTCGCCGCCCACGCCGGGGTCTCCAAGTCGCTCGTCTCCCTCGTCCTGCAGGACTCCCCGAAGGTCTCCCCCGAACGGCGCGCCGCCGTCCTGGCCGCCATGGACGAGCTCGGCTACCGGCCCGACCCGCACGCCCGGTCCCTGGCCCTGCGCCGCACCCGGGCCGTCGGCCTCGTCCTCGACGACCTGCGCAACCCCTGGTTCGTCGACGTCCTCGACGGCCTGCGGCCCGTCCTGCACGACGCCGACCTGCGCCCCGTCCTGGCCGAGGCCCGCAGCGAACCCGAGGCCCCCCGCACCTTCGCCGACCTGCGCGTCGACGGCCTCGTCGTCATCGGCACCCTGCCCGACCTGTCCGGCGTCGCCGACGTCGCCCACACCGTCCCCACCGTCCTGGCCGGCACCCGCCTCGACCCCGACGACCCCTTCGCCGTCGACGTCGTCGCCGGGGACGACGACGCCGGCGTCCGGCTGGCCGTGCGGCACCTGCTCGACCTCGGCCACCGCCGCCTCGCGCACGTCGCCGGGACCGGGCCCGTCGGGGCGCTGCGCCGCGACGCCTTTGCGCGGGCCGTCGCCGAGGCGGGAGCGGCCGGGCCCGTCGAGACCGGCCCCATGACCGAGGACACCGGCCACCGCGCCGGGCTGGCGCTGCTGCGCCGCGACGACCCGCCCACCGCCGTCGTCGCCGCCAACGACGCCGTCGCCGTCGGGGTGATGGCCGCCGCCGCCGACCTCGGCGTCGACGTGCCCGGACGGCTGTCCGTCGTCGGCTACGACGACACCTCCACCGCGCAGCTGCGCGCGGTGTCGCTGACCAGCGTCGACAACGCCGCCGCCGAGGTCGGGCGGCTCGCCGCGCTGCGGCTGCTGGCCCGGCTGGAGGACCCCACCGCCCCCACCGACCTCCAGCTCGTCGCCCCGCGCCTCGTCGTGCGCGCCACGACCGCGCCGCCCGCCAGGATGGACCGGTGACCCTCCCCGACGCGCCCTGCCCGTGCGGGTGGGGCGAACCCCTCGGCAGCTGCTGCGGGCGCTACCTGTCCGGCGGCCCGGGCGGTGCGGACGCCCCCACCGCCGAGGCCCTCATGCGCTCGCGCTACACCGCCTTCGTGCTCGGCGACGTCGCCCACCTGCTGCGCAGCTGGCACCCCGGCACCCGGCCCGACGACCTCGACCTGGACCCGGACGTGCGGTGGAAGCGGCTCGTCGTGCTCGGCACCGACCGGGGCAGCCCCTTCGACGACGCCGGGACGGTCGAGTTCGAGGCGCACTACCGGCACGGGGGACGGCGCGGCGTCCAGCACGAGCTGTCCGCGTTCGTCCGCGTGGGGGGCCGGTGGGTGTACGAAGGACCAGTGGGAAACCGGGTCGCGTGATCGACCCGGGACCGCCACTCTGAGTAACTGAGCGCACTGCTGCACGTTCCCCAGGGAAGGAGTGCTGTGAAGCTGGACTGGCTCAAGGAGGTGGCCCTGGACCCGGGGCCGCACGTCTCCGTCTACGTCGACGCGACCCGGGACCGGGAGACCGGCGCGCACGACATCGACCTCCGCTGGCGCGACGCCCGCGCCGCCCTCGCCGGGCAGGGTGCCCCCGAACCGGCGCTCGCCGCGCTCGACGCCGTCGCCACCGAACCCACCGGGGTCGGCGGGCACGTCGGCCGGGCCATGGTGGCCACCGCCACCGGCCTCGAGCTCGACCTCCTCCTGCCGGCCCCCCCGACGCGCGAGGAGGCCACCACCGGCCCCGTCGCCCACCTCATGCCGCTCGTGCGGTCCAGCGCCGACGACGTCCGCTACGTCCTCGTCGAGCTCGACCGCGCCGGCGCCGACATCACCACCGCCCGCTCCGACACCGTCGAGACGCCCCGCAAGCAGACCGTCGAGGGCGGCCACGACCTGCTGCACAAGGTCCCCGGCGGCGGGTGGGCGGCCCTGCGCTACCAGCACGCCGTCCAGGACTCCTGGGACCACAACGCCGCCGCCGTGGCCGACGAGCTCGCCGCCATCGTGCGCGCCGAACGACCCGAGGTCGTGCTCCTCACGGGCGACACCAAGGCCGCCGCCGCCCTCAAGGACAAGGCCGCGCCCGTCGTGCTGGACCTCCTCGTCGAGGTACAGGGCGGTGGCCGCGCCGCCGGGACCCGCGAGAAGGCCTTCGCCGCCAACGTCGCCGCGGCCCTCGACGACGTCCGCGCCCGCCGGCGGCGCGCCGTCGTCGACGAGTTCGTCCAGGAGCGCGGCCGCCAGGGCCGGGCCGTCGAGGGCTTCGGCCCCGTCGTCGCCGCCCTGCGGGCCGGGCAGGTCGCGACCCTGCTGCTGGAGGACGACCCCACCTCCACCAGCCACCTGTGGGCCGGTCCCGGCCCCCTGGAGCTCGCCACCACCACGCAGGAGCTGCACGCCATGGGGGTGCGCGACGTCGTGGAGGTCCGGGCCGACGCGGCCCTGCTGCGGGCGCTGGCCGCCTCCGACGCCGAGATCGAGGTCCTCCCGCAGCCGCAGGAGGACGACGAGGAACCGCTGGTGTCGATGGCCGACGGCCTCGGCGCCGTGCTGCGCTACACCACCTGACCCACCCCTCCCCACCCCCACCGCCCCCGGCGATCAAGGACTCCTGTGTCCTTGATCGCCGTGGGGTGGGGAGTGGGGGTTAAGCTCGCAGGTCTCTGACCTGGGAGGACGACTCACCGTGATGGGCCCGGCGCACGCCGCCAGCGGGTTGGCGGCCGGGGCCCTGACCCTCGGCCTGGCCGCCACGCACCTCGGCATCGACCGACCCCTCGAGCAGCTGGCGTGGGTCGTGGCGTGGGGCGGGTTCGCCTACCTGCCCGACCTGGACCAGAAGGGCTCGACGGCCGGGTCGATGTGGGGTCCGCCGACGCGCGGGCTCTCCCGCCTCATCGGCGTCCTGGCCCGCCGCCACCGCGGCGGCACCCACGACGTGATCGTCGCGCCCCTCGCCTTCGGCGCCCTCGCCGCGCTCGCCGCCACCAACCCGTGGTCGGCGCTGGTGGTGCTGGCCCTGGCCATCGGCCTGGCCCTGCACTCCGTCGCGCAGTTCATCCCCGGCGACACCGAGAAGACCGCCCTGGGCAACCTCGTCGTGTCCTTCGCCGCCGCCTGGTGGCTGACCCGGCAGGGCGTCGCGCTGCCCTGGCTGCCCGTCGCCGTCGCCGGTGGTGTCGTCGTCCACGTCCTCGGCGACGCCCTCACCACCGACGGGGTGCCCGTGCCGTTCACGACGTGGCTGCGGAAGAAGCCCGCGACCGTGGGGCTGCGGCTGTTCCGGGCCGGCCGCGGGCCCGAACCGCTGCTGCAGTACTTCGTGTTCCCGACGCTGACCGTGCTGGGGCTGGTGCGGTACGTCGAACCGGTGCGGAACCTGCTGACGCCGCTGGTGTGAGGCGCGCCGGCGGCTCACGGGTCCAGGCGCAGCTCCCGCAGCGGGTCCCCGCCGTCGACGAACACCCGCCCACCGGGGGCCAGGGCGGCGCGGAGCCGTGCGAGTGCCAGGCGCCCCGCAGCGGGGTGCCGGCCGTCCAGCGCCCCCACCCGCACGGCGAACACGACGTCGAACGGCGGTTCCCCCGGTTCCAGCGCGAACGCCTCCACCGCGACGCACCGCAGGCGCAGGCGCCCCGAGGCGATCTCGGCCGCCGAGCCCGACCGCGCCAGCGCGATCGCCGCCGCGGAACGGTCGATCGCCAGGACCGACCCGGTCGTGAGCCTGCGGGCCACCGCCCGCGCGGCGGCGCCCGGCCCGCAGCCCACCTCCAGCACGCGCGAGGCCGGCGTCAGCGGCAGGGCCTCCACGACCGCCGCCAACCGGGGGGACAGCCCTGCGGCCACACCGGTGAGCGTAGGCGCCGCGGCCCTCCCCGTCCCGGCACACTGGTGCCGTGGCGAGACAACCCTGGTGGCGGGCGACGCAGACCCTGGAGCAGTCCAAGCGGTCCGGGCTCCTCTACGCGGCCGTGGCCGTGCTGTCGTGGGGCGTGGTCGTCGCCGACGCCAGCCCGCTGGCCTGGCTGGCGGCGGGGGCCTTCACCGCGGGAGCCGTCTACTTCCTCGCCGCGTGGCGGGTCCGGCGCTCGCGCGAGGGGGAGTAGCCCCACCGCGCCGGGCCTCCCCGCCGGGTAGGCCCAGGACGCCTCGACACGGAGCGTCCCCGCCCGCCGCCCGGTGCTGCGAGGATGCGGGGGTGTCGGGCCCCGAAGACGTCGACGTCGCTGCGGCCCGCCTCCTCGGTGGGCTGCTGCGCCGCGCGCACCTGTCCACGCCCGCCGACCTGCCCGACGTGGTCGTGGAGGAGGCCCGCACCAGCCTCGGCGCCTCCGAGGTGGTCGTGTCGCTGGTCAACCACGAGTTCACCGCGCTGGTGCCGGTGCCGAGCAGGCTCTCCCCGCACCGCCCGCCGCAGCCGCTGGAGGGGTCGATGGCCGGGCGGGCGTTCACCAGCTCCACCACCGTCTTCGCCGACGCCCCGGCGGACGCCCCGGCGGACGGGACGGCGGGCGGCGGGGCCGGCGGCGGGGCCGGCGGGGACGCCCGGGAGCCGCGGCAGCGCATGTGGGTGCCGCTGCTGGACGGCAGCGACCGCCTGGGGGTGCTGGAGATGACGCTGCCCGCCCCCGGCGGGCGCATCGGCGGGGAACTGCTGGCGGTGTGCGAGCGCTACACCCACCTCGTCGCGCAGTCGGTGGTCAGCAAGGGCCTCTACGGCGACGTCTTCGAGCGGGTGCGGCGCACCCGCCCGATGACGGTGGCCAGTCAGCTGCTGCACTCGATGCTGCCGCCGCTGCTGTACGCCACCGACGGCCTGGTGGTGGCGGGGATGCTGGAACCGGCCTACGACAACGGCGGTGACGCCTTCGACTACGCCGTCAACCGCGTCGCCGACAGCGCCGGTGGTGAGGGCGACGTGGTGCACCTGGCGATCCTCGACGGCATGGGCCACGGCCTGGCCGCCGCCGGGGTGACCACCTACGCGCTGGCCGCCTACCGCCAGGCCCGCATCGCGGGCCTGGACCTCGTGCGGACGTGCACCGCGATGAGCGGGGCGGTCTTCAGCCAGTTCGGCGGGGACCGGCACGTCACCGCGGTGCTGGCCGAGCTGGAGCTGGCGACGGGCCGGCTGTCCTGGGTCAGCGCCGGGCACCCCCCGCCGCTGCTGCTGCGCGGGGCGCGGGTCGTCAAGCACCTGACGGCCCCGGCCTGCTTCCCCCTGGGCTGGGACTTCGGCGGCGAGATCGCGGTGGCGCAGGAGAGCCTGCAGCCGGGTGACGCGGTCCTGCTCTACACCGACGGGCTCATCGAGGCCCGCCGCGCCGACCGCAGCTTCCTGGGCGTCGAGGGCCTGGCCGGTTTCCTGGAGCAGGAGGCCGCCGCCGACCAGCTCGCGCCGGAGACCCTGCGCCGGATGCGCCGCGCCGTGCTGGCGCACCAGGACGGCGTGCTGCAGGACGACGCCAGCGCCCTGCTGGTGCAGTGGCGCAGCGGCGCCGAGGACCAGCTCCTGCCCCAGACCGTGCAGTAGGCCCCGGACCGGGCCCCGGACGGCCTCAGCCCGCCGAGCGCTCCTCCTCGGCGAGCCGGTCGGCGAGGTCGTCGTGGGCGAGGGCGTCGTGGTCCACCTGCCCCGTGCGGTACGCCGCGCGGCCCACCAGGTGCGCGGCGACGGGCACCGTGAGCAGCTGGAACGCCCCGATCGCGACGAGCATCGCGACGTCGGTGCTGCGGTTCAGCTGCAACCCCACCGCCACCAGGGACAGCAGGACGCCGAGGACCTGGGGTTTGGCGGTGGTGTGCATGCGGGCCAGGACGTCGGACAGCCGCAGCAGCCCGACCGCGGCCAGCAGCGTCAGCAGGCACCCCAGCAGCAGCGCGGCCGAGGCGACGACCTCACCGACCAGCGACCAGTCCACCCACCCGTTCACCGTCGCCCCCTCTCCTCGTCGGACTCCTTCGCGGCGTACCGCGCGACGCTCACCGACCCCACGAACCCGAGGAGGGCGAGGACGACGATGACGGGCAGCGTCGTGGCGTGCCGGTTCGCGGCGGCCTCCACGCACAGGCCGATGACGACGGTGGCGACGACGACGTCGAGCGCGACGACGCGGTCCAGCATCGTGGGGCCCTTCGCGACGCGCAGCAGCGCGCACAGCGCCGCGACGGTCAGCATCCCCACGCACAGCGCGATCACGACCGGGTTCACGGTTCCTCCCCGCACAGTCCGTCCGAGCCGTCGGCCCGGCAGCGTTCCAGGTACTCGGCGTAGGCCCGCGGGGTCGCGAACGTCCGCATGATGCGCCGCTCGGTGAGCAGCACGTTCCGGCGGGTCCGTTCCCGGCCCTCCTCGGTGTGGACGCCGAGGGCGTGGATGTAGACCGACCCCGGGCCGCCGCGCGCCGACGGCGCCCCGATCTCGACGATGACCGACCCCGGCACCAGGGACACCATCTCGGCCGTCATCGCCACGAACAGGTCCGACCCGCTGTGCAGCGGGACGCGGACCACGGAGTTCCGCGGCTGCGGGCCCGGGCGCACGGCGAGCCAGGCGACCTGCGCGCTGGCGGCGACGAGGTCGACGAGGAACCGGGCGAGCAGCGCCACGACCCGCAGCGGCCGGACGCGGACGCCGAACGACACCTTCGGCAGCGGCAGCACGACCGTCACGAGCAGCGCGAGGACGGTGCCGGACAGGACGTTCGCCCAGGACAGGTCGCCCCACAGCAGCAGCCACAGGACGACGAGCCAGACCAGCACGGGCAGGCTCACGCGTTCGCGCAGGGAGAGCACCTTCGCGGTCACCGGCCCACCTCCGGGACCCGGTCGTGCAGGACGGTCGAGGTGTAGGGCGTGCGGTCCAGCAGGTCCTGCGCCGACCGGTCGCCGATCGCGAACAGCGGGCCGGCGACGAAGGTCAGCCCCACGCCGACGGCGACGAGCGCGGCCGTCGGCAGCACCATCCCCACGGGGGTGCGGGTCCCGACCCGCGTGGCGGTCGCGAGCCCGGCGAACCGGGTGGTGTCGTCGCGGTCGGGGTGCGCCTGCGGTTCCTGCCAGAACGCCCGGTTCCACACCTTCGCGATGGCGTACAGCGTCAGCAGGCTCGTGACGACGCCGCCGGCGACGAGGACGTGCGCGGGCCACGTCCCGACGTCGACGCCGGCCTGGAGCAGGCCGAGCTTGCCGAGGAACCCGGAGAACGGCGGGATGCCGGCGAGGTTCATCGCGGGGACGAAGAACAGGACCGCGAGCAGCGGCGTGCGCTTCGCCAGCGACCCCAGCGCGTCCAGCGACGTGCTGCCGGCGTACCGCTCGACGAGACCGGTCACGAGGAACAGCGTCGTCTGCACGGTGATGTGGTGCGCGACGTAGAACACCGCGCCGGACAGCCCTGCGGCGGTGCCGAGCGCGATGCCGAACACCATGTACCCGATGTGGCTGACGAGGGTGAACGACAGCAGCCGCTTCACGTCGTTCTGCGCGACGGCGCCGAGGATCCCGACGACCATCGTCGCCAGCGCCACCCACAGCAGCAGCTGCGACGCCTGCCCGCCGGGGAACAGCAGCGTCTCGGTGCGGATGACGGCGTAGACCCCGACCTTGGTCAGCAACCCGGCGAACACGGCG
Organism: Kineococcus lubricus; assembly: GCF_050871965.1. Taxonomy (NCBI): domain Bacteria; kingdom Bacillati; phylum Actinomycetota; class Actinomycetes; order Kineosporiales; family Kineosporiaceae; genus Kineococcus; species Kineococcus lubricus. Next base: position 197,852 of record NZ_JBJLSK010000002.1, on the reverse strand, counting down.
GTGACGGGGGCCGGTGCGGTCGGGTAGGAGTCCGGCAGCCACGCCGACAGCGGGAACACCGCGGCCTTGATGCCGAAACCCACGAGCAGCAGCAGGTGCAGGACCAGTTGCACGTCGGGGTCGACGTCGCGCAGCCGGACGGACAGCTCGGCCATGTTCACGGTGCCGGTCGCCGCGTAGATCAGGGCGATCGCGGTGAGGAACACCATCGAGGACAGCAGGCTCACCACGACGTACGTCGTCCCGGCCCGCACGCGGGGCCCCGTGCCGCCGAGGGTCAGCAGGATGTAGCTGGCGGCCAGCAGGATCTCGAAACCCACGTAGAGGTTGAACAGGTCCCCGGACAGGAACGCGTTGGAGACGCCGGCGGACAGCACCAGGTACGTCGGGTGGTAGATCGAGACCGGTGCCCCCTCCTCGCCGTCGGCGACGCCCTGCGCGAGGGAGTACAGCAGGACGGCGAGGGTCACGACGGAACTCACGACGAGCATGAGCGTGGAGAGCCGGTCGGCCACCAGGGGGATCCCGAGCCTCGCCGGCCACCCGCCGACGTCGACGGAGTAGGTGCCGGTCCCGCGGTCGGTGAGGACGAGCGTGGTGGTGGTGGCGGCGACGACGATGCTCAGCGCGGTGACGCTGATGGTGCGCTGCGCCCGGGGCCGCCGGGCCAGGGCCAGGGTGAGGCCGGCCGCGAACAGCGGCAGGACGACGGGCAGGGGCAGCAGGACGCGCGGCCAGTCCTCGGTCCAGAACGTCACCGGGACACTCCCTCCCCTTCTTCGTCACTGGTCTCGCGGGTGTCGTCGTCGTAGCTGGCGGAGGTCTCGTCGAGTTCGGCGCGCCGCACGATGCGGCGGTCCTCGACGTCGTCCTGGACCTCGTCGTGGCCGTTGACCTGCCAGCTGCGGTAGGCCAGCGCGAGGACGAACGCGACCATCCCGAGGGTGATGACGATGGCCGTGAGCACCATGGCCTGCGGCAGCGGGTCGCTCATGTTCTGCGCGGTGGTGCCGCCGCCGAGGATGGGCGCGCGGCCGGGCCGGCCGCCGGCGACGAGGAACAGGACGTTGATCCCGTTGCCGAGCAGGACGACCCCGATGATGACGCGGGTCAGGGTGCGTTCGAGCAGCAGCGTCACCCCGCAGGCGACGAGCACCCCCGAGACGACGACGAGCGCGAGGTTCGGGCTCACCGGGACACCTCCTCCTCGATCTGGCGGTCGATCTCGGCGCCGAGGCTGCGGATGACGTCGACGACGAGGCCGACGACCAGCAGGTAGACCCCGACGTCGAAGAACAGGGACGTCACGAGCTTCACGTGACCGAGCACGGGCAGGTCGAACTGGAGGATCGCGGTCTGCAGGACGTCCTGGCCGATGAGGATGCCGACCAGGCCGGTGCCCGCGGACAGGAACAGCCCCAGGCCCAGCAGCCAGCCCGCGCTGATCGGGACGGCGGTGTTGAACTCGTACCGGCCCCCCGCGAGGTAGCGCACGACGAGGGCGAGCCCGGCGACGAGCCCGCCGGCGAAACCCCCGCCGGGCTGGTTGTGCCCGGAGAACACGAGGTAGACGGACAGCACGACGACGGCGTGGAACGTGAGCCGGGTGACGACCTCGAACACCACGGACCGGCGTTCGGGGTCGACGGTGCTGCCCGCGGGCAGCCAGTTCGTGCGGGTGGGCCCCTTGGGGGCGGGTTCGTCCGGGTGCGCGGCGAAGGCCTGGTCGATCGACCCCATCCGCCGGCGGAACACCAGGGACGCGACGCCGGTGGCGGCGACGAGCAGCACGGAGATCTCGCCCATCGTGTCCCAGGCGCGGGCGTCGACGAGGGTGACGTTGACGACGTTCTTCCCGCCGCCGTACTCGTACGCCCAGCGGGGCAGGTCGATGGAGGTGGGGACGGCGACGCGGGCGCCGGAGGCGACGAGCGCGAACAGCGACGTGCAGGTCCCGACGGCGACGCCGATCGCGATCCGCACCCACCGCGTCGCGGCGAGGGGCCGGGAGGAGAAGAACGGCGGCAGCCGGCGCAGCGCGAGGACGAACACGACGAGGGTGAGGGTCTCGGCGAGGGCCTGGGTGAGCGCGAGGTCCGGCCCGGCGTGCAGGACGAACAGCAGCGTCACGCCGTACCCGGTGACGCCGGCGAGCATGACGGCCCGCAGCCGCCGCCGGGCGCGGACGGTGAGGACGGCCGCGACGACGACGACGAGCCCGACGACGACCTGACCGGGGCTGTCGTGGAGGACGACGTCGTCGGGCCACGGCCGCGTCCACAGCAGCGCCCCGCCGGGGACGAGCACGACGACGAGCAGGATCGAGGCGAGGTAGATCGGCAGCGAACCGCGCTGGGTGGCGCCGGTGACCTCGACGGCGACGCGGTCGACGGCGCGCACGGCCCGGCGGTACCCGCGGTCGGCGCCGGGGACGGTGGGCATCCGCGCCTGCCCGGCCTCGACCTGGTCGCGGGTGAGGAACAGCAGCGTCGCGAGCGCGAACGTGACGACGGTGAGGACCAGCGGCATCCCGATCCCGTGCCACAGCGCGAGGTGCTCGGCCTCGCCGGGCAGGTCGTGGGCGATGAGCGCGGCGGGCCGGTCCAGGAGGGGGGCGAGCGGCCCGGCGGCGAGGGTGACGGCGGCCAGGACGACGGGGGAGGCGAGCAGGGCCGCGGACGGTCTCGGGGCGGTGGAGTCCGGGACGCCGGGTTTGCGGCAGAACGTGCCCCACACGAACCGCGCCGAGTACGCCGCCGTGAGCACCGACCCGAGCACCAGGACGGTGAGCACCACGGGGTCGTGCTCGAACGCGGCGTAGGCGGCTTCCTTGGCGACGAAACCCGACGCGATCGGGACCCCGGCCATCGAGGCGGCCGCGACGGTCGCGGCGACCGCGAGCAGCGGCATCCGCCGGCCCAGCCCGGACAGTTCCCGCAGGTCGCGGGTGCCGGTCTGGTGGTCGACGATCCCGACGACGAGGAACAGCGACGCCTTGAACGTGGCGTGCGCGACGAGCAGCGCGATCCCGGCGGTCGTGGCGGCGGCGGTCCCGGCCCCGACGAGGACGGTGAGGAACCCGAGCTGGCTGACCGTCCCGAACGCCAGCAGCAGTTTCACGTCGTGCTGGCGCAGCGAGCGGTACCCGCCGACCACCATCGTCGCCAGGCCCAGGACGAGGACGGTGGTGCGCCAGGCGGGCAGGTCCGCGGCGGCCGGGGCGAACCGGGCGACGAGGTAGATCCCCGCCTTCACCATGGCCGCGGCGTGCAGGTAGGCGCTGACGGGGGTGGGGGCGGCCATCGCGGCGGGCAGCCAGAAGTGGAACGGGACGAGCGCGGACTTGGAGATCGCGCCGACCAGGACGAGCACGACGGCGACGGTCGCGGTGGTCCCGGTGGGGAACTCCTGCAGGACCTCCGAGAGCCGGTAGGTGCCGGCGCTCTGCCCGAGGAGGATGAGCCCGACGAGCATCGCGAGCCCGCCGAACGTGGTGACGACCAGGGCCTGCGTGGCCGCGCGCCGGGCCGAGCGCTTGTGCGCGTCGTACCCGATGAGCAGGTACGAGAACACCGTCGTCAGTTCCCAGAACACGTAGAGCTGGACGAGGTCGTCGGCCAGGACGAGCCCGGTCATCGCCCCGGTGAAGGCCGTGAGGATCGCGGCGAACCGCGCCGAGCCGGGGTCGCGGGCGTGGAAGTAGCTGCCGCAGTAGAAGAGCACCAGGGCCCCGACGCCGCCGACGAGCAGGGTGAGGACCCAGCTGAGGGGGTCGAGCCGGAAGGCGAGTTCGGCGCCGAGGGAAGGCACCCAGGGCACCACCACCTGCGGGGTCCCGCCGCGCAGGACGGCGGGGCCCTGAGCGGCGGCCCAGACGGTCGTGGCGGCGGGGGCGAGGGCCAGGAGGGTGAACGCTCGCCGGTCCAGCCACCGCACCAACGGCACGGCGAGGACGGCGGCGACAGCGTGGACGAGCAGCAGTGTCAGCACGGCCGGTCCTCACGATCGGGGGCAGGTCGGTCCTCACAGGATAACCCGAGGTTTCGTTCTGTTCGATTCGAGACCTTCCTGTTACCGTCGGGGGGTGTCATCGACCGTCGCCCGTCACGGCGCCGAGGTCACCGTGCGACCCGGCCTGCCAGGTCTCCCCGAACTCGCCGAGCTCCTCGCGCACCCGGGTGAGCTGTCCCTGAAGGTCGGCCGCCGCTGCGTGCCGGTCCCGGCGGAACTGGCCGCGGCCCTGCGCGAGACCGTCGCGGCCCTCGCGCACGGCGAGGCCGTGACCCTCACCCCGCACGACGCGCTGCTGACGACGCAGGAGGCCGCCGACGTCCTCGGGGTCAGCCGCCCCACCCTCGTGCGGCTCCTGGAGTCCGGCGCCCTGCCCTACACGAAACCCGGCACGCACCGGCGCGTGCGGCTCGAGGACGTCCTGGAGTACGCCGCCGCGCACCGCACCGCGCGGGCGCCGCGGCCCCGGCCCGCCTGAGTCAGTCCCGGCGCAGCTCCCACAACCCGTAGCGCACGACGTAGGAGTACTCCTCGTGCCGCCACGCCGGGACGAACCGGTACGACCACGGTGACAACCCCGCCGCCGTGACCGCCGCCAGCTGCGCCGTCGCCGAGTACGCGTTCATGCCGACCCCCGGCAGCCCGTCCTCGGAGAACGGGCGCCGGGCCGTCTCGCGGTCCTCGACGACCCCCACGAGCAGCCGCGCCCCCGGCGCGCACGCGGCGGCCAGGTTCGCCAGCGTCCCCGGCAGGTCCCGGCAGAACTCCAGGCAGCCGACGGCGACCACGACGTCGAACCGTCCCCAGCCGGCCGGGAACGGGTCGTGGAAGTCGTGCTGCTCGTACCGGCCCCCGGGCCGTTCCCGCCGCGCCTCGGCCAGCATCCGCGGGGACAGGTCCGTGCCGGTGACCTCCACGCCGGGGGCGAGGTCGCGGGTCAGCTGCCCCGGCCCGCACCCCACGTCCAGCACCCGGCACCCCGGCGTGACCGCGCGCAGCAGGAAGTCCGCGACGAGCGGGCCGTAGAACTGCAACGACCGCCAGCCCGGGACGTAGTGGTCGGCGAAGTCGTCGTAGTAGGCGCGGATCGCCGCGCTCTCCGAGAGGTCCACGGGGTCCGTCACCGGCGGTCGGAGGGGTCGGGGAGCCGGGCCGGCTCGGGCGGCACGTGCGGCGGCACCCGCCGCGGACCGGCCTCGGCCGGACGGGGCCGGTCCTGGCGGTGCAGGCGCACCGCGATCACGGCGACGTCGTCCTCCGGGGTGGGCGGCAGCATCCGGGCCAGCGTCCGGTCCACCAGGGTGTCGAGGTCGAGGCCCTCGGCGGCCAGTTCCTCCAGCACCGCCTGCAACGCCTCCAGCCCCTCCTGCAGCGGCTGGTCGCGGCGCTCCACGAGGCCGTCGGTGTAGAGCAGGACGGTCGAACCCTGGTCGAGGACGACCTCGGAGTCGCGGCGCTCGATGCCGGGCACGACCCCCAGCAGCAGGTCCGGGTGCAGCCCCACCAGCGGCAGCACCGTGCCGTCGGGGTTGACGACCATCGCCGGCGGGTGCCCGGCGTTCGACCAGCGCAGCCGCGTCACGCCCCGCTCGCGCTCGTCGGGGGTCTGCTCCAGGCGGGCGGCGATGGCGGTGGCCGTGGTGGAGATCATCAGGTTCGCCAGGGCCTGGTCGGTCCGGGCCAGGACGCTGGCCGGGGACTCGTCGCCCAGGGCGCCCAGGGAGCGCAGGACCGTGCGGACCTGGCTCATCGCGGCGGCGGCCTGGGTGTCGTGGCCGATGACGTCGCCGATGACCAGCACGGTGGCCCCGTCGGGCTGCATGAACGCGTCGTACCAGTCACCGCCGACCTGGGCGGCCTCGGCGGCGGGGCTGTACCGCACGACGAGCTGCCCGTGGTCGGGCTCGGGGGGGTCGGACAGCAGCGAGCGCTGCAGACCGGCGGCGAGGTCGCGCTGCTGGCGGTAGAGGCGGGCGGCGTCCAGCGCGAGGCCGGCGCGGTCGGCGACCTCGACGGCGGTGGCGATCTCCTGCTCGGTCAGCGGAGCGCGCTGGGCACCGGCGAAGAGGGTGAGGACCCCGACGCTGCGCCCGCGGGCGCGCAGGGGGAAGACCGCCGCGTTGGCCGGGGCCAGCCGCCGCAGCAGGTCCCGGGCGCGGCCACCCGGTTCCAGCACGGCGCTGACCGCGGTCGTGGCGTCGGGCACGACGAGCGGCTGGACCTGGCGCAGCGACCTCCACAGGAAGGACGCGTCGGTCAGCTCCGCCAGGCGGCACCCGGCGTACTCGGCGACCAGGGCGCGCTGGGCCTCGTCGTGGTGCCAGGAGGCGACGTCGCGCAGGCCCCGGCGCAGCAGGGAGGTGCTGGTGGCCCGGGCACCGACGGCGGTGGGGGCCGCGGCGTCGTCGTCGAGGAGGGTGATGACGCACCAGTCGCCCAGGGCGGGGACGATCAGCTGCGCCAGGCGCGCCACGGTCGACTCGGTCTCCACCGTGCCGGACAGCTCCCGGGAGACCTCCGCCAGCAGCTGCAGGCGGGCGTTGGCGGCCTGCGCGGCCTCCCGTTCGCTCTCGGCCGCCCGCTGGGCGGTGACGCGGGCGGTGATGTCGAGGAAGTACAGGCCCAGCCCGCCGTCCTCGGGAACCGCGCGGACCTCCACCCACACGTCCAGGGGAGCGGGGTAGTAGGCGTCGAACGTCACCGTCCGCCCCGTCGCCACGGCGCGGCGGTAGTTGTCCTCGAAGGCGGTGCCGACGGTGGCGGGGAAGGCGTCCCAGAAGGAGCGCCCCACCAGGTCCTCGCGCGCGGTGGCGGCGATGCGCTCGCCCTCGGCGTTGACGTAGGCGATCGTCCAGTCCCGGTCCAGCGCCAGGTAGGCCACCGCCATGGCGTCGAGGATGTCCGCCACGCGCTGCGCGCCCTGGCGGGTAGCGGTGACGTCGTAGACCGCGCCCAGCAGCCGCGCGGGGGTCCCGTCCGGTCCGGGCAGGGTCCGGCCCCGCGCGGCCAGCCAGCGGGTGCCGCCGTCGACGTCGAGGATGCGGTACTCGGCCGCGTAGAGCCCGCCGCCGCCGGTGGCCGCCTCGACGGCGGCGACGGTGGCGTCGCGGTCCTCGGGGTGGATGTTGGCGTAGACGTCCTCAGGCACCCCGCTGAAGGTGGCCGGGGTCAGCCCCGACAGCTGCAGCAGGCGCTCGTTCAGGCTCAGCCGCCCGGTGGTCAGGTCCAGGTCGAACGTGCCGAGCTGCGCGGCGTCGATCGTCAGCTGCAGCAGCGCCCGGTCGGCGACGTGCTCGCCGGAGAGGGCGGCCAGTTCCAGCTCCGCGGCGGCGGCGGCACCGATCTGCTGCAGGAGGGAGACGTCCTGCTCGCTCCACGCGCGGGGGTCGGGCCCGCCCACGCACACCGCCCCCACCACCTCACCGGTCCCGGCGGTCAGCGGCACCCCCAGGTAGGAGCCCAGCACCCCGGAGGCGACGGGGCCCAGGCCGGCGACGCGGGGGTCGGCGCGGGTGTCGGCGATGGCCACCGGTGCCCCGGCCGCGGCGGTCAGCGCGCACAGCGCCTGGTCCAGCGGCCCCTCGCCGCCGGCGCGGCCGGCCTGCGGCCCGACCCCGCCGAGGACGGCGTCGACGTCGGTGAGCAGGGAGATCTGCGCCGACGGCGCCCCGAGCAGCCGGGTGGCGAGGTGGGCCAGCTGGTCCAGCCCGGGCAGGACCGGGGCGTCGGGGCGCAGGCGGCGGGCGGCGGCGACCCGGGCGGCGTCCGCGCCCAGCGCGTGGACGGCCGCGCCCACCGCCGGGACCGGCTGCCCGTCGTGCTCGTGGGGCTCGTCCGACATGCGGTCTCTCCTGACGCCAGTGATCTCCTGGCGCCCTGCCAGCTGCCCGGGTGACTCCCCAGTGTGACTGATCACCGGCTCGCGCGAGGGCTGCCGAGGAGTCCGGCCGCACCGCGCAGCCGCGCACCCGGTCACCGCCGTGGGAGCGGGACCGCTCCGTCAGCGGGGAGGGGGACGACGTCGTCGGGGTGCGCGGCGGTGGTCCGGCCGGGACCACCGCCGCGTGCGGGTCTCAGTGCGCGGCGCTCGGAGCGGGCAGGGAGTTCACCGCCGCCGCGCGTTCGCGGCGCACGGAGTTCCGGTTCACCAGGCCCCCGGCGACGACCGTCACCAGGACCAGCGCGAGCGCGCCGCAGGCGAACGCGACGTGGTAGCCGTGCAGCACGGCGTCCGCGGGGGCGGCCCCGGACTCCAGCCGGCCGGTGACCGAGCTCGCGTAGATCGTCGACAGCAGGGCCGTCCCGATGGAGCCGCCGACCTGCTGGAACGTGTTGACGCTGGCGCTGGCGGCCCCGGCGTCGGCGCGCGCCACCCCCGCCGTGGCGGTGTTCATGGCCGAGGACACGATCAGGCCCATCCCGAGGCCGGTGACCACGAGGGCGGGCAGGACGGTCCCGGCCCAGGTGCTGTCGACGTCCGTGCGCAGGAACAGCAGGACGCCGGCCGCGGCGACGAGCCCGCCGGTGCTGATGAGGAGCTTCGGCCCGACGCGGGGCAGCAGGCGCGGGGTGATCTGGGTGGCCGCGGCCATGATCGAGATCGGCATCGGCAGGAACGACAACCCGGTCCGCAACGAGGAGAACCCGAGCGTCTGGGCCAGGTAGTAGGTCAGGAACAGGAAGATGCCGAACATCGCGACGCCCACCAGCCCGATCGCCACCAGGGCGCCGCCGCGGTCGCGGTCGCGCACGATCCGCAACGGCAGCAACGGGTTCGCGACGCGGGACTCGACGAGGACGAACAGGGCGACGAGGACGACGCCGAGGGCGAGGGAGGCGATCGTGACGGTGTCGGACCAGCCCGCGGTCTCGGCGGAGGAGAACCCGTAGACGATCCCGACCAGGCCGAGGGTGATGGTGAGGGTGCCGACCAGGTCCAGGCGCGGGCGGCGACCGCGCGCCGGGTTCGGCACGACCAGCAGGGCGCCGACGACGCCGACGACGGCGAACACGACGTTGACGTACAGGCACCAGCGCCACGTCGTGTACTCGGTGAGGACCCCGCCGAGCAGCACGCCGGTCGCGGCGCCGGAACCGGCGATGGCGCCGAAGACGCCGAACGCGCGGGCCCGGTCCTTCGGCTCGGTGAACGTGGTGGTCAGCAGGGCCAGCGCCGACGGCGCGAGCAGGGCGCCGAAGACGCCCTGCCCGGCGCGGGCGGCGACGAGCTGGCCGAAGGTCCCGGCGAGGCCGCCGGCCACCGAGGCGCCGGCGAAACCGGTGAGGCCGACGAGGAACAGGTTCTTGCGGCCGAACAGGTCGCCGAGGCGGCCGCCGAGCAGCAGCAGGGAGCCGAACGCCAGGGAGTAGGCGGTGACGACCCACTGGCGCTGGTCGTCGGCGAACCCGAGGTCGGCCTGGGCGGCGGGCAGGGCGATGTTGACGATGGTGGCGTCCAGGACGACGGCGAGCTGGGCGATGCCGATGACGGCGAGCACCAGCCAGCGGCGGTCCTTCGGCGCCGCGTGGGCGGGGTGCCGGGTGGCGCTCGGCGGGGTCGTCGGTGGGGTCGTCGGTGGGGTCCCGGTCAGGGTGGGGTCGGAGTTCACGTGCGTCTCCAGGTGTTCGGGGTGCCGGCGGGTGGTCTCGGGCCGGCGAGAAGCGGACGCACCGCGTCCGCTTCGACCACGGTACACCCAAGCGGACGAATCCTGTCCACTTGTTTCCGGTCGACGGTACGATCGGGGCGTGACCCCGTCCGCCCGGCCGCTGCGCGCCGACGCCCTGCGCAACCGGGCGCTCATCGTCGACGCCGCCCGGCGGCTGTTCGCCGAACGCGGTCTCGACGTGACCCTGCACGACGTGGCCGACGCCGCCGGCGTGGGCGTCGGGACCGTCTACCGCCGCTTCCCCGACAAGGACGCGCTCCTCGGCGGGCTCGTCGCCGCCAAGTACGAGGCGCTCGTCGAGCTGGCCGAGAAGGCCTCGACCGAGGCCACCGGCCGGGACGGCCTGCGGCGGTACCTGATGAGCACCATGGAGCTGCGGGCCGGCGACCGGTCCCTGTCCACCGCCGTCCTGCGCGCCGCCCCGCAGACCGAGGAGGCCACCGAGCTGCGCGCCCGGCTCGCCGCGGCGATGACCGCGCTGGTCGCCCGCGCCCAGGCCGAAGGCGCTGTGCGGCGAGGTTTCTCGCCCGACGACGTGCCCGCCGTGACGTCCATGATCGGGTCCATCGCGGACCGCACCCGCGAGGAGTCCCCCGGCGCCTGGCGGCGCTACGCCGAACTGCTGCTCGACGCCGTCTGCCCGCCCGACGGGGACCTGCCGCCCCTGAGCGGCGAGCCCCTCGCCCCGCCCACCCCGGGGGTGTGCCGGTCACGTCCGTGACCGGCGCCCGCGCGCGCCCCGCAGCGCCGTGGACCGGGCCAGCAGCGGCAGGGACGCGCGGGTGAGGGCCGACCCCGCCGGGGTGGCCGTGGCCAGGACCCGCCGGACGGTCCGCATCGACAGCTCGACGACCGCGCTGCCGCGGTGGCGCATGTCCCGCTCGAAGACGCTGACGGCGGTGTGCAGGGTCTGGGTGCCGGCGCGGACGGCGACGAGCTCCCGCACGAGGGCGTGGGCGTCGACGACGGCCGTCCCGGCCCCCTTCCCGGCGGTGGGCGGGGTGCAGTGCACGGCGTCGCCGAGCGCGGTGACGCGCCCCGCCGGCCACGGCGCGGTGTCGCGCGCCCGCTCCGGCCCGACGGTGAAGGGGTAGGACGCCACCGTCGCCGGGTCGGTGCGGGCGATCACCTGCAACGGCCCCTCGGCCCACCCGGCGGCGCGCAGCGCGTCCAGGGTCGTGGCGCGCAGCCGGTCCCCGTCCCGGCCGCGCAGGTCCCGGGGCGCGGTCGCGGTGGGGAACATCGCCCCCCAGACGTAGGTCGGTCCGGTGGTCACCGACGCCCGCAGGTGGGCGGCGTCCAGGACGGCGAAACCGGCGGGGTCGAGGTAGCCGCAGTAGAGGGCCGTGCCGCCGGGCCCGACGGCCAGGCTCGACCGCGGGCCCAGGACCGCGGCCCGGCCGGGGTCGAGGTCGTCCGCGCGGGTGCGGCCGGAGACGCCGACGACGCCGGCGGGGCGGCTGGTCGGGCGCCCGGCCAGGTGGGCGACGACCAGGGACTGCGGGCCGTCGGCGCCGACCAGCAGGTCGGCGCGGGCCACGCTCCCGTCGGCGAACCGCGCCCGCACCTCCCCGTCCGGGCCGGGGTCGCGCTCGACGGCGGTGCAGGTGCTGGCCAGGACGAGGCTGTCACCGGCCGCCTCGGCCAGGACCAGGCGGAGGGTGATGCGGTCGACGTCGACGCTGTCGGGGTCCAGGCCCGCGACGTCGAGGTCGCCCAGCAGGCGCCCGCGCCAGTCGAACCACACGTCCGGCGGTCGCCGCCGCACCGCGGAGGCCGAGGCCAGCAGCCTGGTGTGCAGCTCCGGTCCCAACAGGTCCCGCAGGGCGTCCTGCGCCGCCCGGTCGAGGGTGATGTGGTAGCCGCCGGTGGCGGCGGGGTCGGCGTCGCGGTCGTGGACGACGACGTCGAACCCGGCCCGGCGCAGCCCGGCGGTCAGGGCGAGGCCGCCGATGCCGCCGCCGACGACGACGACCCGCAGGTCGGAGGTGGTGCTCGACGGGGTGTTCGAGGTGGTGCTCGTCGGCGCGGGCGCTGCGGCTGCTGTCGATCCTCAGCGGCGGGACGACCCTCACCGGGGAGGAGCTCGCCCGCCGGCTCGGGGTGTCCCGGCGCACCGCGCGCCGCGACGTGGACACCCTGCGCGAGCTCGGCTACGCCGTGGAACCGGTCCACGGGACCGGCGGCGGGTACCGGCTGGGCCCCGGCGGTGCGCTGCCGCCGCTGGTGCTCGACGAGGACCAGGTCATCGCGGTCGCCGTGGCGTTGCAGACCGCCTCCGCCGTGCTCGGCGGCATCGAGGACAGCAGCCGCCGGGCGCTGCGCACGATCCGGCAGGTCGTGCCCGCCCGCCTGCGCCGCGACGCCGACGCCTTCACCGCCACCGTCGTGCCGAACCAGTGGGAGTTCCCCGCCCCCGCCCTCGACGCCGCCGTCGTGCGCGCCGTCGGGGCCGCCGTCCGCCAGCGCGTCGTGCTGCGCCTCGAGCACGACGAGGACGACCCCGCCGGGCCGACGACCCGGACGGTCGAGCCGCACCACCTCGTCGTGTGGGCGGCCCGCTGGTACCTCGTCGCCTACGACCGCACCCGGCAGGACTGGGACGTCCTGCGCCTGGACCGCGTCGGCGCCCCCACCGCCACGGGCGTGCCCTTCCGCGACCGGCCCGTGCCGGACGGCGACCCCGGCGCGTTCGTCCAGCGCACCCCCGACCGCGGCGACCGCGTCGCGCCCTGGCCGTGCACCGGCTCGGCGGTCCTGGACCTGCCGGCCCCGCTCGTGGCGCGGTTCGCCCCCGGCGGCGCCGTGGTCCGGCCCGTGGGCGAGGGGCGCTGCGAGCTGACCATGGGCGCGTGGTCCTGGATCGGGCTCGCCGGTCTGTTCACCACCTTCGGCAGCCCCGTGAGCGAGGTGCACCCGGCCGGGCTGCGGGACGCCTTCGCGCTCGCCGCCCGCAACGCCGCCGGTGCCTGCGCCCCGGGAGCGGTGGGGTGACGTCGTCCCCCGGGGACGGCCGTCGTCCCCGCGGCCCGCTCAGCGCAGGACCTCCACGTCCGGCCCCAGTTCCCGCAGCAGCACCGGCAGGTCCCGCGGGGAGGGCCGCACGAGGTGGGCGGTGCGGGCGGCCCGCAGCAGCGGCAGGTCCCCGGCGCTGTCGGAGCAGGCGTGGTCCACGGGCAGGTCGATCCCGGCCTCGGCCAGCGCCCGCACCTTCCCGGCGCCCCGGGCGGGCACGGCGCGCGGCAGCCGCCAGCGGTGGGTGGTGAGACGGCTCGCGACGACCTCGACGTCCGGCAGGTCCAGGGCCCGGCACACCTCGCGGGCCAGGGGTTCGGCGCAGGCGGTGGCGACGACGACGCGGTCCCCGGCGGCCGCGTGCCGGCGCAGGCGGTCCAGGGCGACGGTGGTGCGGCGGCCGCCGTCGGCCCCGGCGTGCTCGGCGGCGAACGCGCGCACCAGCGCCTCGAAGCGGTGCGGGGACGAGCCCGCGGTGGCCGCCCACACGACGACCCGCTCGGCGTGCACCCGGCTGCCGCGCCGGGCGCCGAGCAGGACCCACGCCGGGGCGGTCGCCGCCAGCAGGGCCAGGCGGGCGGGGGAGCGGCGGAACAGGTGCCCGAGCAGGCGGGCGAAGGAGTCGGAGGTGACGAGGGTGTCGTCGAGGTCGAAGACCGCGCACTGCTTCCGGGGCACCCGGTGACCGTAGGCGGTGCTCCCGGGCCCGGGCCCGGGTCCGGTGGCCCACGGCGAGGACCCCACCGCGTCCGGACGCCCGCCCCCGCGCAGCGATGACTCCCGGTGTCCCGGCGGGTCCGCAGCGGTGACGCCCCGCGCACCCGCGGGCACCGCGCACCCGAACCCCGGGAGGACCACGTGGGCACTCCCTCCGCCGACGTCGAGCAGTACCTCGACGACTTGCGGCACCCCTTGAAGGACGGTGTCCTGCGTCTGCGGGCCGCCGTCCTGGGGTGCGACGCCGGCCTCGGCGAGCACGTGAAGTGGAACGCTCCGAGCTTCTGCCGCGACGGCCGGGACCTGGTCACGTTCCGGCTGCACCCGCGCGACCGGTTGCAGCTGGTCTTCCACCGGGGGGCGAAGGTGCGCGCCGACACCGACGGCTTCGTCTTCGACGACCCCACGGGGCTGATGACGTGGCTGGCGCCGGACCGCGCCGTCGTCGACTTCCCGGACCTGGGGGCCGTCGCCGCGCACGAGGCGCAGGTCGTGGAGCTGGTCCGGCGCTGGGTGGCGACGTGACGACGACGGCGTCGGGCCGGTGCGGTTCAGCCGGGTGACAGGCCGTCGAGGACGACGGTGAGCAGTTCCCCGGCGCGCTGTTCCCAGTCGTCGTCGGGGTCCAGCCGCCACAGGAAACCCAGGAGGAGCAGCAGGTCCGCGGGGGCGACGCCGGACCGGACGGCGCCGGCGCGTTCGGCGGCGCTCATCAGCAGGCCCAGCGCCTGCACGACCGGTTCGTAGCTCTCCCCGTGCAGCCGTCGGCCGGTGCTGGTGCGCAGCACGTCGCTGAGGCCGTGCTTGAGCAGGCCGAAGCGTCCCAGGCGCAGGCACCAGTCGCGCAGCGCGGCGGCCGGTGGTTGCTGCTGCAGCAGGTCGGCGGCCGAGGCGACGAGGGCGGCGACGTCGTGGCGGTAGACCGCCATGACCAGCGACTCGCGGTCGGGGAAGTGGCGGTAGAGGGTGCCCGGTCCCACTCCGGCGCGCTTGGCGATGGCGTTGAGCGAGACGGTGCCGTCCTGGGTGAGGGCTTCGGCGGCGACGGCCAGGATCCGCTGCCGGTTCTCCTGCGCGTCGGTGCGCAACGTCGGCGTCACGGTTCCCCTCCTCGTGGGCTGGACGAAACGGAGACTTCTCCGCTACGGTCCCCGGCATGCGGAGATCTCTCCGTTTCCTAGCTTACCCCAGGAGGACCCGTGACCGACCACGTCGAGGGCAAGGTCATCGCCGTCACCGGCGCCAGCAGCGGCATCGGCGCGGCCAGCGCCGAACTGCTGGCCGCCCGCGGGGCCCGCGTCGTGCTGGGCGCCCGTCGGGAAGGCCCCCTGGCCGACCTGGCCGGGCGCATCGACCCCTCCGGCCGGCGCAGCGCCTGGCGCGCCACCGACGTCACCCGTCCCGACGACGTCCACGCCCTCGTGGACCTGGCCGGGGAACGCTTCGGCCGCCTCGACGTGCTGATCGCCAACGCCGGCGTCATGCCCATCTCCCCCCTGGACGACCTGCGGACCCGGGACTGGGACCGCATGGTCGACGTCAACCTCAAGGGCGTCCTGCACGGCATCGCCGCCGCCCTGCCCGTCTTCCGACGGCAGGGCACCGGGCACTTCGTGACGGTCGCCTCCACCGCCGCGCACAAGACCGTGCCCGACCAGGCCGTCTACTCCGGGACCAAGTTCGCCGTCCGCGCCCTCTGCGAGGGCCTGCGCCAGGAAGCCGGAGCCACCGTGCGGGTCACCACCGTCTCCCCGGGGATCGTGGCGACGAACTTCGCCGACGGGATCCCCGGCCGGGAACTGCGCGACCGGCTGGCCCGGGTGCGCGACGACATCGCCCTGTCGCCCCGCGCCGTCGCCGAGACCATCGCCTTCGCGATCGGCTGCCCGCCCGAGGTCGACGTCAACGAGGTCGTGCTGCGCCCGACCGCCCAGGGGTGACCGGCCTCAGCCCCAGCCCGCGGCCCGCAACCCCGCCGCCGTGGCCGCCGCGAGCACGACGACGACGATGAACGGCGCCCGGCAGACCAGCGCGACCACGGCGACGACGAGCCCCGCCGCACGCGCGTCGAGCACCAGTCCCCGTCCCGTGGAGAAGGTCTGGAGCACCACGAGGGAGGCGAGCAGCGCGGCGGGCAGCATCGCCGTCACCCGCCGGACCCGCGGTTCCTCCAGCCGCTCGGGCGGCACGACGTACCCGGCGAACTTCAGCGCGAACGAGACCACCCCGGCGGCGAGCACCGCGACCCAGAACGTCACCTCCAGCACCACGCGACGACCGAGCCGGCGACGGCGGCGGCGACCACGGGCAGGCCCTGCGGGAGGACCGGCACGAGGACCGTCGTGACCAGCGCCCCGACCACGGCGATCGCGACGGGTTCTCGGCCCCGCAGCCGCGGCCACAGCAGCGCGATGAAGGACGCGGCCGCGGCGGCGTCCAGGCCGTACCGCTGCGGGTCGCCCAGGGCGTTCCCGGCGAACGCGCCCACGAGCGTCGCGAGGTTCCAGAACACGTACACGCCCAGGCCCGTCACCCAGAACCCGAGCCGGCGCAGCTCAGGCGTCGGCTGCGCGACCGCGACGGCCGTGGACTCGTCGATGGTCAGCTGCGGCACGACGACCCGCCGCCACCCGCGCGGGCGCACGACCGGCCCCAGCTGCAACCCGTAGAGGGCGTTGCGCACCCCCAGCAGCGACGACGCGGCGATCGCGGCCCCGGCGGTGCCGCCGCCGCCGAGCACCCCGATGAGCGCGAACTGCGACCCGCCGCTGAACAGCAGCAGCGACAGCACGCACGTCTGCCACAGGCTGAGCCCGCTGGTGACGCTCAGGGCACCGAAGCTGACGCCGTACAGGCCGGTGGCGACCGCCACGGACAGCCCCTGCCGGACGACGGCGGAGCGGGCGGCGTCGGTCACGCGCCCAGCATGCCGCAGCGCCGTGGACGTGGTGGTCCCCCGACCCGGGGGCGACCGCAGGTTCGAAGGAGGGGACGTCGGCGTTCCCCGTGACCGCGACGTCCGCCGGCGTCCCGGACCCGACGTGGCCGGTACGCCGCGCACTGCTCAGGCGTGGCTCGTCCGCGGGGCGCGCACCTGGTCGCGGAAGTGGCGGGGGGAGAGGCCGACGACCCGGCGGAAGGCGGTGCTGAAGGCGCTCTCCGATTCGTAGCCGGTCACGACGGCGAGTTCCGAGATCGACCGGCTGCTCCTCGTCAGGGCGTCGCGGGCCAGGCTCATCCGCCACTCGATCAGGTACGACAGCGGGGGGAGGCCGACTCTGCGCTTGAACGCCGCGGCGAAGGCCGAACGCGACATGGCGCTCACGGCGGCGAGCTCCTGCACCGTCCAGCGGCGGGCGATGTCGCCGTGCATGGCCCGCAGCGCGGCTCCCACGCCGTCGTCGCCCAGGGCGGCCAGCCAGCCGGTCGGGTGCTCGGCCTGCTCGGCGTGGGCTCGCAGCATGTGCACGAACAGCAGTTGCGCGAGGTGGTCCATCACCAGCGAGCTGCCGACGCCCAGGTTGGCCCTCTCGCTGATCAGCAGCTCGGCCAGGTGGGCGAGCAGCTCCCCCCGCGGCTCGCCGGCCCGGACGTGCACCAGGCGGGGCAGCGCGTCGACCACGAAGGCGGTGTCCCGGTCGAACGCGAAGCGCACGCCGCAGACGTGGGTCTCCGCGCCTTCCGCCGGCCCCTGGTGGATGACGCCGTCGTGCGCGTCCTGCCACAGCGACGCCGCCGGGGTCGGGGCGGTGTGGAGGTCGCTGGCCAGCGAGTAGGTCGGCGGGTTGGCCAGCAGGTAGAAGTCGCCCTCCCGCAACAGCACGGGTTCACGTCCCTCCAGGCGCAACCAGCACTGACCGGCCGGGACGACGCCGAGCTTGACGTGGGGCACGGGGTCGAACCGCACGGCCCACGAGCCCCGTGCGCGCAGCCCCATCTCCACCCTGCTGGAGGGCCGCAACAGGCCGATCGCGTCGGCGAGGGGGTCCCCCGTCACCGCCGACCGCTCCACCGTGGACGATGCGTAACGTTTTATCGACTCCACATCATGGACAGTAGCGCGCCGGCGATCGACGCTTCGTACGTGAACACACGCACGCAGACCGCACTGGTGACCGGCGCCAACAAGGGGATCGGCCTGGAGATCGCACGGCAGCTGGCCCGAGCCGGGTTGACCGTGTGGCTGGGCAGCCGCGACCGGGAGCGCGGTGACGCCGCGGCGCGGGAGCTGTCCGCCCTCGGCGACGTCCGCGCACTCAGCCTGGACGTGACGGACGAGGACAGCCTCACGGCCGCCGCAGCGCGCGTGGAGGAGGAGAGCGGCGTCCTGGACGTGCTCGTCAACAACGCCGGCACGGTGTCCGGGTCGGACGGCCCGCCCAGCACCGTGCCGGTGGACGCCGTCCGGAACGTCTTCGACGTCAACTTCCACGGGCCCCTGCGCGTCGTCCAGGCGTTCCTGCCGCTGGTGCGCAGAGCGCCGGCTGGTCGCGTGGTGAACGTCAGCAGCACCATGGGCTCGCTCACCACGCTCGCCGTGCCCGGCAACCCGTTGGTCCGGGCCCCCTTCCTCGCCTACCCCGCCAGCAAGACGGCCCTGAACTCCCTCACCGTGTGGCTGGCCGCCGAGCTCCAGGGCACCCCGATCAAGGTGAACTCGGTCTGCCCGGGGATCAACGCGACGGACATGAACTCCGACCCGTCCGGCCAGCACCCCTCCGAGGGCGCCGAAGTGGCCGTCCGGGCCGCCCTGCTGCCGGCGGACGGCCCCACCGGCACCTTCTTCGACGTGAGTGGTCCTGTGCCGTGGTGAGTAGTCCCTGAGCCTGGATCGAGCAGTCGTGGTGCCACGGCTGTTCGGACCTCACGCGGTCCGGGGAGTCCCGGAACGTCGCACACCGCCCCTCCGCAGGTCCGACGCCCGCGGGGAGCGCCACAGCGGTCGGGTTCAGCCGCGGGTGGCGAACCCGGGACCCACGTCGGCCCCGGCGCGCAGCAGCGCGGCCAGCAGCACCCGGGCCTGCCCGGCCTTCAGCCGGCCCGCGGGCACGGCCCCGGCGGCGGCGAGGTCCGCGCCGCCGCCGCCGTCGCCGTAGGTGGTGGCGACCGGCCCGGCGGGCACCCGCGTCGTGAGGACGACGGCGACGCCCGCGGCCCGCGCCCGCGCGACGGCGGCGACGACGGCGGGGGTCGCGTTGCCCGACCCTAGGCCCTCCAGGACGACCCCGCCCGCCCCGGCCGCGACGCAGGCGTCCAGGAGGACGCCGTCCATCCCGGGGTGCGCGGTCACGACGTCGACCCGCGGCCACGGGCCGTCGGCGGCGGGCAGCACCGCGCGGGGCAGCGGGCCGTCGGGGGCGGCGAACGCGTCGAGGTCGGTGGTGTGCCGCTTCACGACGCCCGCCGCGGGCAGCACCCGCCCGCCGAAGGCGACGAGGACCCCCGAGCCGGTCACCGCCGTCCGCAGCGCGGACCGCACGTTCGCGGGGGCGTCGGGCTCGTCGTGGTCGGAGGTCCGCTGCGAGCCGGTGAGCACGACGGCGCGGGCGTCGGCGTGGTGCAGGTCCAGCAGGTACGCCGTCTCGGCCAGCGAGTCGGTGCCGTGCAGGACGACGACCCCGGCGACGCCAGGGTCGGCCAGCGCCTCGTGGACGCGGGTCACGACCGTCCACGCGTCGTCCAGCGTGAGGGTCGAGGAGTCCACCCGCAGCGCCTCCACGACCCGCACCCGCACCCCGGCCTCCTCGGCGGCGGCCCCCACGAGGGCGCCGCCGCCGAGGGTCGGGCTGCTGACCCCGTCGGCGTCCACAGTGCTGGCGATCGTGCCGCCGGTGGTCACCACCACGATCAACGGGGTCGTCACGGTTCTCCTCAGTCCTGCGGGTGGTTCCGGGCGGCCAACGCTTCCACACGCGGCTTCGCGGCGCGCCACCCGAGGGCGAGCAGCGGCACGATGACGACGAGGGAGGCGATCGTCCACGTCCCCACGGGCGCGTCGAACGCCATGAGCACCAGCACCGCGGCGAGGAACACCAGGGTCGCGTACCCGCTCCACGGCGCGAACGGCATCCGGAACGCCGGCCGCGGGACGCGCCCGGCCTTCGCCCACGACCACAACCGGAGCTGGCACAGGACGATGACGCCCCACGCGCTGACGATGCCGATAGCGGCGATGTTCAGGACGATCTCGAACGCGTTCGCCGGGACGACGGCGTTCAGCACGACCCCGAGCAGCGCGACCGCCACGGTCAGCGCGATCCCGCCGTAGGGGACGCCGTTGCGGTTGACGCGGCCGGCGAACGCCGGGGCCGAGCCGGTGTGGGCCATCGAGTGCAGGATGCGGCCGGTGGAGTACAGGCCCGCGTTCAGCGAGGACAGCGCGGCGGTCAGCACGACGAGGTTCACGAACGCGTCGACGCCGTCGACCCCGACGTGGGAGAAGAACGTCACGAACGGGCTGACGCCCTTCTCGTAGGTGTCGAACGGCAGCAGCAGCGCCAGCAGCAGGACCGACCCGACGTAGAACACGACGATCCGGACGATGACGGTGTTGATGGCGCGCGGGATGACCTTCTGGGGTTCGTCGACCTCGCCCGCGGTGGTGCCGACGAGCTCGATGGAGGCGTAGGCGAACACGACGCCCTGGACGACGACGACGGCCGGCAGCAGGCCGTTGGGCAGCCAGCCCCCGTTGGCCTCGATGAGCCCGAACCCGGGCCGCTGCCCGTCGACCGGTTCCCCGAGGACGACGAAGCAGGTGCCGACGACGAGGAACGCGGCGAGGGTCAGCACCTTGAGCAGCGCGAACCAGAACTCCAGCTCGCCGAACACCTTCACCGACAGCAGGTTCAGCGCGAGGACGACGACGATCGCGGCCAGCGCCCAGACCCACTGGTCGACCGCGGCGATCGGCGCCCAGTACCGGCCGAAGAAGTTCATGTAGAGGGCGACGGCGGTGACGTCGACGACGGCCGTGGTGGCCCAGTTCAGCCAGTACAGCCAGCCGGCGACGAACGCGGTGCGTTCCCCGAAGAACTCCCGGGCGTAGGACACGAACGACCCCGACGTCGGCCGGTGCACGACGAGTTCACCGAGCGCGCGCAGGATGAGGAAACCGAAGAAGCCGCAGACGGCGTACACGCCGACGAGGGCGGGCCCGGCCCCGGCCAGCCGCCCGCCGGCGCCCATGAACAGGCCCGTGCCGATGGCGCCGCCGATGGCCATCATCTGGACCTGGCGGGGCCGCAACTCCTTGCGGTACAGCGATTCCGGCGGCGCACTGGTGGTGGTGCCCGGGGGGACCTGGGTCGTCATCGGGAGGACTCCTGGGAGGTTCGCGAGGTGAGGTTCTCGGGACGGAGCAGTTCGTCGAGCTCGTCGGCGGCGAGCAGGCCGGACGCCAGGACGAGGTCCTTCACGGACGCCCCGGTGAGCGCGGCCTCGGTGGCGATGCGGGTGGCGGCCTCGTACCCCAGGCGCGGGTTCAGCGCGGTCGCCAGGCCGATGGAGTCCTCGACGCGCGCGCGCAGCAGCGCGGCGTCGGTGGTGATCCCCACGACGCACCGGTCGGTGAGGACCGCGACGGCGTGGGTGAGGTTGCGCGCGCCCTCGGACAGGCGCTGGGCGATGACCGGCTCGAAGGCGTTGAGCTGCAACTGCCCGGCCTCGGCGGCCATCGAGATCGTGACGTCGTTGCCGACGATCTGGAACGCCACCTGGTTGACGACCTCGGGGATGACGGGGTTCACCTTCCCCGGCATGATCGACGACCCGGCCTGCACCGCGGGCAGCGTGATCTCCCCGAGCCCGGCCCGGGGGCCGGAGGACAGCAGCCGCAGGTCGTTGCAGACCTTCGACAGCTTCACCGCGACCCGCTTCAGCACCCCGGACAGGTGCACGAACTGGCCGACGTCCTGGGTGGCCTCCACCAGGTCGGGGGAGCTCACCAGGTCGTACCCGGTGATCGCGGCCAGTTCGGCCACCGCGCGCGCCGCGTACCCCAGGGGGGCGTTCAGCCCGGTCCCCACGGCGGTCGCGCCGAGGTTCACCTCCAGCAGCAGGTCCGCGGACTCGCGCAGGCGGGCGATGTCCTCGGTGAGCATGACGGCGTAGGTCGCGAACTCCTGCCCCAGCGTCATGGGGACGGCGTCCTGGAGCTGGGTGCGGCCCATCTTCACGACGTCGCGGAACTCGGCGGCCTTCGCGGCGAACGCGTCGCGCAGCCGTTCCAGCTCGACGACGAGCGCGTCGATCCAGCGGCGCGTGGCGATGTTCACGGCCGTCGGGTAGACGTCGTTCGTGGACTGCGAGGCGTTCACGTGGGTGTTCGGGTGCAGGAACGCGTAGTCCCCGCGGTCCCGGCCCAGGATCTCCAGGGCGCGGTTGGCGAGGACCTCGTTGGCGTTCATGTTCGTCGAGGTCCCGGCGCCGCCCTGCACGACGTCGACGACGAACTGCTCGTGCAGGGCGCCGTCGGCGACCTCGCGGCAGGCCTGCACGATCGCCGCGGCGCGTTCGGCGTCCAGGACGCCGAGCTCGGCGTTGGCCACGGTGGCGGCCCGCTTCACGTCGGCGAGGGCGCGCACGAGGTGCGGGTCCTGGCCGACGACGCGGCCGGTGATGGGGAAGTTCTCGACCGCGCGCAGGGTGTGGATGCCCCAGTACGCGTCGGCGGGGACGTCCCGCGTCCCGAGCAGGTCGTGCTCGGGGCGGGTCGTCGGGGGGTTGGTCGGGGGAGGGGCGGAGCGGGTCACGGCGTCGGGTCCCTTTCGCTGAACCTGTCCGGCTGTCTGACAGGTCTGGGCAGGATGGGGGAGCCGCCGCGGCCCCGTCAAGTGAGACGATCGGTCCCGTGAGCGCCTGGGCCGACCGTCCCCCCGCCGTCGCGCGGGTCGGCGCGGCCGAGGCCGTGTTCACCGACCTGCGCGAGGCGATCCTGTCCGGCGACCTGCCCGTCGGCACCCGGCTGCCCTCCGAGGCCGCGCTCGCCGAGCGCCACGGCGTCTCCCGCTCCGTCGTGCGCGAGGCCCTGCGCTCCTGCCACGCCCTCGGCCTCACCGAGCCCCGCACCGGCCTGGGGTCCTTCGTGGTCCGCGACCGCGTCGAGCCGGACCCCGTGTTCGGCAGCTTCGCCGCGTCCGAGCTGCTGGAGGCCCGACCGCTCGTGGAGGTGCCCGCCGCCGGCTGGGCCGCCGTCCGCCACACCGGCTCCGAGCTGGCCGAGCTGCGCGGGCTGATCGAGGCCATGGCGGGGGAGCCGGACCCGCAGGAGTGGGCCGTGCTCGACGGGCGGCTGCACGGGCTCATCGCGCAGGCCTCCCGCAACCGCGTCCTGGAGTCCGTGCTCGCGGCGGTCCGCGAGGCTTCCACGGCGCAGTCGCAGGCCCTCAACCTGCTGCCGGACCGGCGCGACCGCTCCCACGAGGAGCACGCCGCGATCGTCGAGGCCATCGCCACCCGCGACTACGACGCGGCGGCCGACGCCATGCGCGCCCACCTCGACGCCGTCGGCGTGGCCCTGCGCGCCCTCACCGACCGCACCCCCTGACCCCCGCGATCAAGGACACCCGCCCGGCGATCAAGGACACCCGCCCGGCGATCAAGGACACCCGCCCCCCGCGGGCCCCGGCTGTCCTTGATCGCGAGGCGGGTGTCCTTGATCGCCGAGGGAGGAGGGGGAGGGGAGGGGGCTTGACCGGCCCCGGCGCCGCCGGGAGGGTCGGGGCATGGCCTCCGTGCTGCTCACGAGCCTGCCCGCGCAGGGACACCTCGGGCCCGTCCTCGCCGTCGCCGCCGGCCTGGCCGAGCGGGGCCACCGCGTCCGGGTGCTGACCGGGGCCGGGTTCCGCGGGCAGGTCGAAGCGGCCGGGGTCCGGTTCGTGGAGCTGCCCCCGGAGGCGTTCGTCCACCCCGAGGACCTCGACCGCCCGATCCCCGGCGGGCCCCGCGGGGTGGGGGTCGCGCTGGAGCACGTCTTCGTCCGCCGCACCGGCCCGCAGTTCGCGGCCGTCCAGCGGGCGCTGGCGGCCGAACCCACCGACGTCGTCGTCACCGAGCTGCTGTTCATGGGCGCCTACCCGCTGCTGGCCTCGACCCAGCGCCCGCGCGTCGTCCTGCTCGGCATCAGCCCGCTGCCCGTCCGCGGCGGCGGGACCGCCCCCTACGGGCTGGGCCTGACCCCCGCGCGCGGGCCGCTGACCCGCGCCCGCAACGCGCTCCTGTCGGCCGTCGTCGACCGGGTGCTGTTCGCCCGTCCCGAACGGGTCCTGGCGCAGGAGTTCCAGCGGCTCACCGGGACCAGCCTGGACGTGTCCCTGTTCGACCTGCCCCTGCGCACCGACGCCGTGGTGCAGCTGTGCCCGCCGGGGCTGGAGTACCCCCGCCCCGGGCTGGGGGTGCCGATCCACTTCGCCGGGCCCCTGCCGGTCCTGCCGCGGGGGCTGCCGGAGCCACCGTGGTGGGCCGACCTCGACGCCGGCCGGCCCGTCGTCCACGTCACCCAGGGCACCGTCGCGAACACCGACCTGCGGCGGCTGGTCCTGCCGGCCCTGCGGGCCCTGGCCGACCGGCCCGTCCTCGTCGTCGTCAGCACCGGCGGCCGCCCCGTCGAGGACGTCGGGCCCGTCCCCGCCAACGCCCGGGTCAGCACCTTCCTCGACTACGCGCGGTTCCTGCCGCGCATCGACGCGCTCGTCACGAACGGCGGCTACGGGACGGTGAACCTGGCCCTCGCGCACGGGGTCCCGCTGGTGGTCTCCGGTCGCACCGAGGACAAGGCCGAGGTCGGGGCCCGGGTCGCCTGGTCCGGCGCCGGGATCGACCTGCGCACCGACCGGCCCCCGCCGCAGCGGCTGTCCGACGCGGTGGGGCGGGTCCTCACCGAACCCGGCTTCGCCCGCGCGGCCGGGCGGTTGCGCGCGCAGATCGAGACCGCCGGCGGCCTGGACACCGTCGACCGGCTCGTCCGGCAGAGCTGAACGCCCCGCCCCCCGCGGGATCGGTCGTTCCCGCCCCCGGCGACCCGCGGCCCCCTACGCTCCCGACCGTCAGCTGTGCATCGGCGCAGCGTTCTCGGTGAGGGAGATGTTCGTGCGCGGACGTGCGGTCGTGACGGTCCTGGCCCTGCTGGCGGGGGGAGCGGTGGCGACGGCGGGAGCCGCGTCGGCCGCCGACTGCCTGCAACGCCCGGTGCAGGCCCGGTACGACCAGCTCGGCGGCGCCACCGGCAAGCTCGGCGCGGTCACCGCCTGCGAGCAGCCCACCCGCACCGGCAGCTTCGCCGCCTTCGAGCGCGGCGCCGTGTACTCCAGCCCCACCACCGGCGCCTGGGACGTCTCCGGGTCCTTCCACGGCCTGTGGGCGGGCACCGGCTGGGAGAACGGGTTCCTCGGGTACCCGGTCTCGGGGGAGGACCCCAGCGCCGCCGGCGGGGTCTACCAGAACTACCAGGGCGGGACCCTGTACTGGTCGCCGCCGACCGGCGCCCACTCCGTCTCCGGCGCCTTCCACGGCCTGTACGGGTCCCTGGGCTACGAACGCGGGTTCCTCGGCTACCCCGCCTCCCAGGAGGTCCCGATCCGCGGCGGGGTGCTCCAGCGGTTCCAGGGCGGCACCGCGTACTGGTCCCCCTCCACCGGCGCCCACACCGTCTCCGGTGCCTTCCTCGGCCTCTACGGCCGCCTCGGCTGGGAGGACGGCTGCCTCGGCTACCCCGCCACCCAGGAACTGCCCAGCACCGGGTCCGGTGCGTACCAGCGGTTCCAGGGCGGTACCGCGTACTGGTCCCCGTCCACCGGGGCGCACGCGCTGTGCGGGGTGTTCCTCGACGCCTACGGGTCCACCGGCTGGGAGAACGGCAGCCTCGGCTACCCCACGAGCGACGAGTACGCGATCCCCGGGGGCCGCCGCGTCGACTTCCAGCGCGGGTACGTCGAGTGGTCCGCGGCGACCGGGACCCGGGTGAACCAGCCGATCGCGACGCCTCCCGCGACCCCGCCGAGCGGGGTGCACTACCAGAACTGCACCGCCGTGTGGAACGCCCTCGGCCGCCCGATCCACCGTGGCGAACCGGGATTCCGAGACGCCCTGGACCGCGACCGCGACGGCGTGGGCTGCGAGGAGGACCCCCGCTGACCCACCCGCCCGGCGGACCCGGCGGACCCGCGGCTCACCGCAGGCCCGCCGGGTCCGTGTTCGCCCCGCACACCACGACCGCGACCCGTTCGCCCGCCGCGGGCCGGTAGGCGTCCAGGCCCGCCCACGCCGCCGCCGCCCCGTGCTCGGCGGCGACGCGGAACCGCGACCACAGGTCCTGACGCGCGGCCGTGATCTGCTCGTCGCCCACCAGCAGGCTCACCGGGTGGGTGCGGCGGGCCACGTCGAACCCGATCGACCCGATGCGCCGCGCCCCCAGGGAGTCGGCCGCCACCCCGGACACCGCGACGTCCACCGGCTCCCCGGCCGCGAGGGCGTCGTGCAGCGTCGGGGCCCCCACCGGCTCCACGGCCACCACCCGCGCCGACCCCTCCAGCGCCGCCGCCACCCCCGCGAACAACCCGCCCCCGCCGACGGCGACCACCACCGTGTCGACGTCCGGCACGTCCTCCAGCAGCTCCACGGCCAGCGTGCCCGCTCCCGCCGCCACCTCCGGCTGGTCGTAGGCGTGGCAGAACACCGCACCCCGCTCCTGCGCGAACGCCACCGCCGCCTCGTAGGCGCGGACGTACTCCGACCCCACCTGCCGCACGTCGGCCCCCAGGTCGCGCAGCCTGCGGACCTTCACCGCGGGCGCGGACTCCGGGACGAACACCGTCGCCGGCACCCCCAGCTCCGCCGCCGCGAACGCGTGCGCCAGCCCCGCGTTGCCGCCCGAGGCCGCGACCACGCCCCGGGACGCGTCCAGCTCCCCGCGCTCGCGGGCCACCAGCTGCCGGTTGAAGGCCCCGCGCGCCTTGAACGTCCCGGTGTGCTGGAGGAACTCCAGCTTCAGCCACAGGTCCGGGCCGACCCGGAGCACGGGGGTGCGCCGCACCCGCCCGGCGGTGCGGTCGGCGGCGGCGGTGATGTCGGCGGCGGTGATGGTGTCCACCCGGTGATCCTGCCGCGCCCCGCGGACCCGCCCCGACCACGGCCCGGGGGCGACCGGTAGGCCGTTCAGGGTCATCTCCCCCACCCGGGGTGTTCCAGCGCGTGATCGCTGCCGACAGTCCGGGGGACGAGACACGCGCAAGGGGTCTCCGTGGCCGTCGACCGGCCACCGACGTGCGGAGGAGCGAGATGAAGACAGTCCTGGCCATCGAGACGACGAGGCCCATCGGCGTCCGGGACCTCAACGGGTTCATCTCCGGGATCTCCGAGCGCGTCCCCGGCTGCTTCGTGTCCCAGGGCCCGAGCAGCCGCGGCAAGGTCACCGTGACGATCCTCTCCCCGGCGGCCGTGCCCCTGGAGATCGCCGAGGAGGTCCTGGAGTCCCTCCCGGAGCTGTGCGACGCCATCAGCGGGATCACCCTGCAGGAAGCCGTGCGCCGGCCCAACCCGCGCCAGCAGCCCCGGCCGCAGCAGCCGGCCCCCGTCGGCTGACCCCGCAGCACCCCGCCCGACCCGGGGTGCGCCACGACGTGGACGCCGAGGACGCCGAGGACGACGTGGACGCCGAGGACGCCGACCCCGCGCCCGCGCAGCGCCTCACCCGCCGACGGCGGACGTGGAGCCGTCGTCGAGGTGGGCCTTCAGGACGAGCAGGGCGATGTCGTCCTCCGGCCGGCCCAGGTCGGCGAGGACGTGCTCGCACAGGTCCTCCGCCGACCGGTGCTGCTGCCCCCGCACCCGCTCGCACAGCCACGTCAGGCCCTCCTGCAGCCCCGCCCCCCGACGCTCCACCAGGCCGTCGGTGTAGAGGACGACGGTGGCGTGCGGGAGCAGGTCCACGGCGTGGTCGTGGCGGGGCGTGGCGGGGTCCAGGCCGAGGAAGAGGTCCGGTTCGGTCTCCAGCAGCCGGACGTCGCCGTCGGGGTCCAGCAGCAGCGGCGGGGGGTGCCCGGCGTTGGACCAGTGCAGCGTGCGCACCCCGCGGGTGGCCTGCTCGGGGGTCTGGTGGACCTGGGCCAGGACGGTCGTGGTGAGGGCCTGGACCTCCAGGGTCCGCATGGCCCGGTCGAGCCCGGTGAGGAGCGCCGCCGGGGGGCGGCGCAGGGTCTGGGCCACCCCGCGCAGCAGGTTGCGGACCTGGGCCATCGCCGCGGCCGCGTCGCGGTCGTGGCCGGCGACGTCGCCGATGACCAGGGTGAGGTCCCCGGTGGGGGCGAGGAAGGAGTCGTACCAGTCCCCGCCGATGCGGGCGCGGGCCGCGGCGGGCAGGTACCGCACCGCGATCTGCAGCTGGTCGGGCTGGGCGGGCCGGGTCAGCAGGCTGCGCTGCAACGTCTCGGACAGGCGGCGTTCGGCCGCGGCGGCGCGCCGTTCCCGCTCCTGCGCGCGCAGGCGCTGCAGGGTCTGGGCGCACTGCGCGGCGAAGGCGTCCATCAGGTCCCGGTCGCGCTGGTCGAAGTCCTGCTCGCGGCGCCAGCTGATGGACAGCGCGCCCAGGACCTCCTCACCGCTGCGCAGCGGCAGCGCCACCGTGGCCCGGTAGTCGCCCAGGTCGATGGCCGCCGAGAGCTCGGGCGACCACGCCCGGCAGGTGTCCTCGTCGGCCAGCACCACCGCCCGGCCGGTGGCGGCCGCGACGGAGACCGGCAGCGGCGCGGTCAGCGGCAGCCGCGGGTAGGCGTCCCGCATCTCCTCGCCGACGGAGGTGCTGAAGACCAGCTCCAGGTCGCGGTTCCCCTCGGTCGTCACCGCCACCGCGCCCTCGTCGGCGCCCAGGACGGTGGAGACGGCGTGCACGATGACGTCGGTGAGCTCGGCGACGTCGCGCGCGGTGCCCATCTGCAGGGCCACCTGCACCAGGCTCTGCAGCCGGGCCGAGGCGGTGGCCTCGGCGTCCAGGGCGTCGCGCAGCTCCTGGCCGCGGGCGTACAGGTCGGCCACGACGGTGTGCAGGCGGGTCAGCTCGACCGTCAGCGTGTCCTGCGGGTCCGGTGCCGGGCCGCCGGGCGCCGTACCGCCCCCGGGGGTGACCGGGCGCTGGACGTAGGTGGTGACGTCCTCGACCCGCTGCACGATCAGGGTGACGTCCCCGTCGGCGTCCAGGACGGGCAGGTGCAGCGCGCTCCACCACCGCTCCCGCACCACCCCGCGGTCGTCGGGCAGGTCGTAGCGCGCGAGCGGCAGCGCGTCCGGGCGCCCGGTGCGCAGGACCCGGTCCAGGGACTGCTCCAGCTCGCTGGTCCCGTCCTGCCGGCCCGGGGTGACGTCGGGGAACGCCTGCAGCAGGGGCAGTCCGCGCACGTCCTCCCGCCGCCGCCCGGTGGTGCGCTCGTGGGCGGTGTTGGTCGTCACGACCCGCAGGTGCGCGTCCACGACCAGGCACGGCGTGGGCAGGACGTCGAAGAGCGCGGCGTAGTCGGCCCGGTCCAGCTCCCGCTGCGGCGGGGGCGTCCCGGCGTCCCCGGGGGTCCCCGCACTCCGCCGCTCGTCCCCCCGCCGGCCGTGGTGGTCGCTCACAGGAGGCCCTCCAGGTCCCAGTCGGCACCGGTGCCGGCGTCGGCGGGGAGCGCGGCGCCGGCGTCCAGCGGCCGCGGTTCGAACCACACCGTCTTGCCCGGGCCCCGCTCCGGCGGGGACGCGTCGCACCCCCAGTCGAGGGCGAGGGCCGCCACCAGCCGCAGGCCGCGCCCGGTGGTGGCCCCGGCCTCGAAGCGGCGGGGCTGCACCGGTGCGGGTGAGGAGTCGCCGACCTCGATGCGCACCCGGCCGCTGGGCATCGCGCGCACCGTGACGACCGAGGACGTGCGGGCGTGCAGGACCGCGTTGCTCACCAGCTCCGAGACGCCGAGCTCCGCCGGTTCCTCCAGCGCCTCCGCCGTCCGGCCGTCCAGCCGCCGCAGGGCGTCGCGCACGTGGCGGCGCGCAGCGCCCACGCCGCTGGTCAGCGGCTCCACCACCAGGGGCGGCCCGAGGACCGTCCCCGGACCCTCCGCCGGCGTGACCGGGGTCGCCCCCGCCGCCGTCCCGGGCGTGCTCGCCGCGCCGCGGTCCCCCGCGTCCCCTCCCGCGTCCTCTCCCGCGTCCCCTCCCGGGGCCGACGGCCGGCGGGGCCAGGGACGGGGAGGCTGCCCGTCCAGCTGCCGGTGGAACTCCCCGAAGACCCAGCGGCGGTAGGCCACGACCTCCTCCGGGGCGGGCAGCGTCAGCAGGTGCGTCTCGCGGCGGCAGAAGTCGTCGACCTCGTCCAGCAGCCGCGCCAGCCGCTGGACGGCGGAGCCGGTGCCGCGGGGCAGGGTGCACGTCACGTCGCAGGAGTCGCGACCGGCCGCCGCGGCCGCCGCGACCGCCACCGCGACCGGCTGGACCGGGAACGGGGCGTGGTCGGTGGTCAGCTCCACGGCGATCTCCAGCAGCCGCGGGGGCAGCGGGGCCGGCCCCGGCGCGCGGGGGCCGGGGGACCCGTGCGCGACGTCGAGCCGGATCAGCGTCAGCTCGCGCAGCAGCTCCTCGGTGTGCTGCAGGAAGAGGGCGCGGACGGGCAGGGGCAGACCGACGAGTCGCACGTCGACCAGCTCCGTCGCCTCGCTCACCCACCGATCGTGGCACGGGACGGCGCCCACCCGCTGCGGTGCTCACGGCCCTGCCGCCCGTCCCGTCCCGTACCGTCCCACCCGTGCTGCCGGAGAACTGGATCCCCCACCGCCGCCCCGACGGGCAGGTCGTGGGCTGGATCGTGCCCGAGGGCGAGGGTTTCCGCCCCGTCGACGTCCTCGGCCGTCCCGCGACCACCGGACCCGTCGACTGGGTGTCGGCCGAGGAGGCGCTCGAGGAACGGGGGCTCGCCTTCCTGGCGGCCCGTCACCTGCTGCGGGCGCCGGACGGTTCCGAGCGGCCGGTCCGCATCTGCGAGGCCGGTCCCGAGGGCGTGACCGTCGTGACCGACGAGTTCGGCAGCGCCTCCGCCGTGGGGGCGGGCAGCGAGCGCATCGATCTGCCGTTCCCGGCCCCGGAGGCGCTGCGCCCGGCGTGACCCGAGCCGGTGACCCCCGCGGCCCTCAGGCGCCCGGACCGGACTCGGCGACGATCCGCGCGACCGTCTCCTCGTCGAGCTCGAACAGCTCCTCGCCGTCCCCGGGGGACGGGATCGACAGCACCCGGGACCGGACGGCCCCGCCGGCCTCGTCGACCTCCACGAGCAGCGCCCCGTGCCCGCGCAGGATGCGCTCGCGGCCGGGGGCGGCGAACGGGTCGCTGCGGTTGGCGACCGCGGGGGCGACCAGCGCCGTCAGCCCGGACGGGTACGTCTGCGCGGCGGGGTGGTGGTAGTGCCCGGACAGCACGACCCGCACGTCGGTGCCGTCCAGCGCGGCGAGCAGGTCCGCGGGGTCCTGGAGCTTCAGCCCGTCGTGCAGGACCGTCGGCGCCGGCACGGGGGAGTGGTGCACGACGACCGCGGAACCCTTCGGGGCCGGGGCGGCGAGCACCGACCGCATCCAGTCCAGCTGCTCGGCGCCCAGGGACCCGTACCCGCGGCCGGGCACCGAGGAGTCCAGCACGACCAGCCGGAAGCCGTCGACGTCCTGCACCGACCGGACCGGGCCCAGGACCTGCGTGAACTCCGCGGGCGTGTCGTGGTTGCCCATCGCGAAGACGGGCACCGCCCCGCGGGCGCGCGCGAACTCCCCGACCAGCGCCCGGGCCGTCTCGTAGGAGGCGACGGTCCCGTCCTCCGAGACGTCGCCCGAGACCACCACGGCGTCCAGGGACCCGATGCGCTGCAACGACTCCAGGACGTGCCCGAGGGCGGCGGTGGTGTCGACGAACCCGCCGTGCAGGCCACCGGCCGCCATCAGGTGCGTGTCGGACAGGTGCAGGATCCGCGTCATCCCTGCTGCTCCTCGTCGTTGCCGTTGCCGTTGCCGTTCCCGTTGCCCTGCCCGTTGCCCTGCCCGTTGCCCTGCCCGTTGCGCGTGGGGCTGCTGCCCGCCGACGCGCCGCTCGTGGGCGAACCCGACGGGGTCGACGTCGGGGACCCCGTCGTCGTCGGCGTCGGGGTCTGCGTGGGTTCGGGTTCGGCGGCGATCGTGAGGGTGATCTCGCTGCCGACGTCGGCCCGGGTCTGGGCCTGCAGGCTCTGGTCCACGACGGTGCCGGCGGCGGAGTCGCTGACGTCGGTGGTCTCGGTGTTGACCTGGAACCCGAGGGCGCGCAGTTCCGCCTTCGCCTCGTCCTCGGTCTTCTCCACCACGTCGGGCACCGTGACCTGACCGCTGGCGACGTTCAGCGCGATCGACGTCCCCTTCGGCTGGGAGCTGCCGATGGCGGGGTCGGTCGAGACGACCTCGTCCCGGTCCACCGACGCGTCGTCGACGGTCTTCACGTTCCCGGCGCTCAACCCGGCGGCGGTGAGCGTCGCGCGGGCCTCCTCCTGCGTCTGGCCCTTGACGTCCGGCACCGTGACCGCGCTCGGCCCCGACGACACCACGACGTTCACGGTGCCGCCGACCTCCACGGCCTGCCCGGCCTGGGGGTCGGTGCGGATCACGTCGCCCTGGTCGACGTCGTCGCTGGCCTCCTCGGTGACGTTCGCCACCAGGCCGAGCCCGGTGATCTCGGACTCGGCGCCGGCCCGGTCGTCGCCCACGACGTCCGGCACCTGCACGGTCGCCGGGGTCGTCGCCGTCTCGGTCGGCGTCCCGCCGCCGCCGTCGCCCTGGTTCAGCAGCGCCCACCCGGTGCCGCCGATGCCGAGGACCAGCACCACGATCAGCAGCACCCACGGCCAGCGCTTGCGGCGCTCCTCCTCCGGCTCGGTGGCGCTGTCCCCGACCCGCGGCAGCGTCCCGGTGGGCGGGCTCGCCGGCACCGGCGGGGTGACGGTCGTCGCGGCGGCCGTGGCCGCGAACCGCTGCGTGGCCTGCTGCGCGGCGGGGTCGTTCGGGAAGCTGGCCCCGCGCAGCGGGCGGCCCTCCACGGCGCGGCGCAGGTCGTCGGCGAAGTCGGCGGCGCTCTGGTACCGGTTCTCGCGGTCCTTCGACAGCGCCATCAGCACCACGCGGTCCACCGCCGGCGGGACCTGCGGGGCCAGCGCCGACGGCGGCCGCGGCTGCTCGGAGACGTGCTGGTAGGCGACCGCGACGGGCGCGTCGCCGGTGAACGGCGGGCGGCCGGTGAGGATCTCGTACAGCAGGCAGCCGGTGGAGTACAGGTCGCTGCGGGAGTCGACCTGCTCCCCGCGGGCCTGCTCGGGCGACAGGTACTGCGCGGTGCCCATGACCGCCGACGTCTGGGTCAGCGTCGCGGAGGAGTCGCTCACGGCCCGGGCGATGCCGAAGTCCATGACCTTCACCTCGCCCGCCGGGGTGATCATCACGTTCGCGGGCTTGATGTCGCGGTGGACGATGCCCATCCGGTGCGAGTACTCCAGCGCACCGAGGACGCCCTCGGTGATCGAGAGGCACTCCTCGATGGCCAGCGGGTGGTCGGTGCGCAGCATGTCGCGCAGCGTCCGGCCCTCCACGTACTCCATGACGATCCACGGCAGCTCGACGCGGCCGCCGCCGTGCTCGGTGGTCTGCTCGGCGCCGGTGTCGTACACCGCCACGATCGAGGGGTGGTTCAGCCCCGCCGCGGCCTGCGCCTCGCGCCGGAACCGCGCCTGGAAGGAGGGGTCGCGCGCCAGGTCCGAGCGCAGCAGCTTCACCGCGACCGTCCGCCCCAGCCGGGTGTCGCGGGCCACGTGCACCTCGGCCATGCCGCCGCGCCCGAGCAGGCTCCCGACCTCGTACCGGCCGCCGAGCACGCGCGGCGCCGGCACCCCGTGGCCCGTCGTCGTGTCCGTCACTGCTCTCCCCGTTCCCCGCGTGCCTGGTCCTTGCGCTCACCCATCGAGGGCCGCCTCCATCACCGTCTTGGCGACGGGTGCGGACAGCCGCCCGCCGTACGCGCTCTCGGTCGAGCCGCCGTCCTCGATGACCACGGCCACCGCGACCTTCTCGTCCCCGTCGTCGGCGAACGACGTGAACCAGGCGTACGGCGGCAGGCCCGCACCGTGCTGCGCGGTGCCGGTCTTGCCGCCCACCGTCACCCCGTCGATCTTCGCGCGGGTCCCGGTGCCGCTGGTCACGACCAGCTCCATCATCCGCTGCAGCGTCCGCGCGTTCTCCGAGCTCACCGCGCGCCCCAGCTCCGACGGCGACGGCCGCTCCACGACGCTGCCGGAGTCACCGGCCTCGCGGACCTCCGCGACCAGGTTCGGTTCCATGACGACGCCGTCGTTCGCGATGGCCGCCGAGATCATCGCGACCTGCAGCGGCGTCGCGAGGTCGTTGCCCTGGCCGATGCCGGAGTAGGCCAGCAGCGGCCCGGCGACGTCCTCACCGGTGGGGAAGCTGCTCGTCGCGACCGCGGTCGGGATCGTCAGCGACCGCCCGAAGCCGAACTTCGCGGCCTGCTCCCCGAGGGCGTCCGCACCGAGCTTGAGCCCCAGGTCCCCGAACGCGGTGTTGCAGGAGATCCTCAGCGCGTCGGCGAGGGACACCTGGTCGTTCGGCCCGCAGGCCGTGCCCTCGTCGTTCTTCAGGGTGTTGCTCGTCTGCGGCAGCGCCAGCTCCTGCGGCCCCGCGACCAGCGTGTCGGCGGTGTAGTCGCCGCTCTCCAGCGCCGCGGCCGCCGTCACCAGCTTGAACGTCGACCCCGGCGGGTACAGCGCCGACGTCGCCCGGTTGATCAGCGGGTCGTCCTCGTCGGCGTTCAGCGCCGTCCACGCCTGCTCCTGCGCGGTGCCGTCGTGGCTGGCCAGGGTGTTCGGGTCGTAGCCGGGGCTGGACACCATCGCCAGCACGTCCCCGGTCTGCGCGTCGAGCGCGACGACGGCGCCCTTGCGGCCGTCCAGCGCGTCCCACGCCGCCTGCTGCACCTTCGGCTCCAGCGTCAGCGTCACGTCGGCGCCCTTGGGCTTCTCCCCGGTCAGCAGGCTCGACAGGTTCCGGTAGAACAGCTCGTCGGCCGAACCGGACAGCACGTCGTTCTCGGCGCGCTCGATCCCCGACGTCCCGTACCGCAGGGAGTAGAACCCCGTCACGGGCGCGTACAGCTGCCCGGCGGGGTAGGAGCGCTGGTACTGGTAGGCGTCGTCGACGGGGGTGCTCGCCGCGATCGCCGCACCGCCCTGGACGAGGATCGCGCCGCGCTCGCGGCCGAACTCGGCGTACAGCTGCCGGGAGTTGCCCGGCATCGCGTTGAGCTTCCCGGCGGTGATGAACTGGATCCACGTCGTGGACGCGAACAGCGCGAAGAACAGGAACGCCACCACGAGGGACAGCCGGCGCAGCGGGCGGTTCATACCGTCCTCACCGCCTGCGTCACGCCGGTGTCGTCGCCGGGGCCGTTGCGGACCTCCGCGGCGGGGCGGCGGGCCAGGTCCGACACCCGCAGCAGCAGCGCCACGACGATCCAGTTCGACACCAGGGACGACCCGCCCGCGGCCAGGAACGGCATCGTCAGGCCGGTCAGCGGGATGACCCGCGTGACGCCGCCGACGACGACGAACACCTGCAGCGTCACCGAGAACGCCAGCCCCGCGGCGAGCAGCTTGCCGAAGCCGTCGCGGACGCCGATGGCCGTCCGCAGCCCCCGCTCCACCAGCACGACGTACAGGACCAGCACCGCGAACAGCCCGGCCAGGCCGAGCTCCTCGCCCAGGGAGGCGTAGATGAAGTCCGAGTTCGCGTACGGCACGGTCTGCGGGCGGCCCTCGCCGAGCCCGGTGCCGGTCAGCCCGCCGTTGGCCATGCCGTACAGGCCCTGGACGAGCTGGAAGCTGGACCCGCTGCGGTTCTCCGCCGTGAACGGGTGCAGCCAGATGTCGACGCGGGCCTGGACGTGGCTCATCGTCGTCGCCGCGAACACCGCCGCGGCCGAGAACATCAGCAGCCCCAGCACGATCCAGGAGACCCGCTCGGTCGACACGTACAGCACCGCGACGAACAGCCCGAAGAACAGCAGCGACGTCCCCAGGTCGCGCTGCAGCACGAGGATCCCGATGCTGGCGACCCACGCCAGCAGGATCGGGCCGAGGTCGCGGGCGCGGGGCAGCTGCAGGAACAGCACCTTGCGCCCGGTCAGGCTCAGCGCGTCGCGGTGCACCACGAGGTACCCGGCGAAGAACACCGCCAGGCAGATCTTCGCCAGCTCCCCGGGCTGGAAGGTGAAACCGGCCAGGCCGATCCAGATGCGGGCCCCGTTCACGGTGCGGCCCAGGCCCGGGACCATCGGCAGCAGCAGCAGGACCAGACCGGCGACGGCCGCCGTCCACGTGTACCGGCGCAGGATGCGGTGGTCGCGCACGAACGCCAGGACCACCCCGGCCGCGACGATCCCCAGCGCGGACCAGATGAACTGCCGGGACGCCGAGGACGTGTCGAGGGCGGTGTCGAGCCGGTGGATCATCACCAGGCCGATGCCGTTGAGCAGGGTCGCCACCGGCAGCAGCAGCGGGTCGGCGTGCCTGGCCCGCCACCGCAGCAGCAGGTGCAGCGCGATCGCCAGCCCGCCCAGGCCGCCGGCGTAGGCGAACAGGTTCGGCGGCAGCGCGCCGTCGACGGTGAGCCCGACGACGGCCCACGCCCCGCCCGCGATGGCCACGGCCGCCACGACGAGCAGCAGCTCGACGTTGCGCCGGGTCGTGGGGTACACGGGCAGCACGGTCGCCATCAGCCGACCCCTCCGCAGTCCTGGGGCGTGACGCTCCCGGTGGTGGGCGAGCTCGTGGGGGAGCTGGTCGTGGGGCTGGTCGTGGGGTTGGTCGTCGGGTCCGCCGTCGGGGCGGCCGTGGGCGTGCTCGCCGCGACGGCCGCCCGGCAGGCGGCCGCGTTCTCCTCGAGGTTGCCCACCAGCTCCCGCGCGTCGGCCAGGCTGCTGGAGGTGACCCGGGCGCGGACCCGGTTCGCCCACGTCGTCGACAGGTCCGCGACGGCGATGCTCGTGCTCTCCAGGACGTGCGACGTGCGCAGCGGGCCGATGTCCTGCGACAGCCCCTGGTAGATCGCGACCGTCCCGTCGTCCTCGCCCACGAAGTACTGCTGCTGGCTCCAGCGCCACACCCCGAAGCCGCCGGCGGCCAGGAGCACCACCAGCAGCAGCGGGCCGGCGATCCAGCGCACCCGCCGGCGGCGGCGCTCGCGCGCGGTCAGGGCCGGGCGGCCCCCGCCCTCGTGGTCGTCCTCCGCGTCGTCGCCGGACTCGTCCTGCGCGGCGCGCAGCGCGGCGGCCCGGGCGGCGGGGGTCCCGGCCGCGGAGGACCGGCGCGGGCGGTGGAACGCGGCGGCGCCCACGACCTGCGGCGTCGTCGACGGGGCGTGCCCGGCGTCGAGCTCGACGACGTCGGCGACCAGGCAGGTGATGTTGTCCGGGCCGCCGCCGCGCAGCGCGAGCTCGACGAGCCGCTGGCAGGTGGTGTCGGGGTCGGCGCCCGCGGCGAGGGTCTCGGCCAGGGTGTCGTGGCTGACGACGCCGGACAGCCCGTCGCTGCACAGCAGGTACCGGTCGCCGGGCCGCGCCTCGCGGACCGACACGTCCGCCTCGTCGTCGCCGCGCCCGGTCAGCACCCGCATGATCACCGACCGCTGCGGGTGGCGCTCGGCCTCCTCGGGGCTGATGCGGCCCTCGTCGATGAGGGACTGGACGTAGCTGTGGTCCTTCGTGAGCTGCGTCAGCCGCCCGTCGCGCAGCAGGTACCCGCGGGAGTCGCCGATGTGCGCCAGCACCAGCCGCGACCCGGCCCGCAGGATCGCGGTGACGGTCGTGCCCATCCCGGTCAGGTCCGGTTCGGTCTCGACCCGGCGGCGCAGCTGCTCGTTGGCGGCCTCGATCGCGTCGTGCAGGTGCTGGGCGGCGTCGTCGCTGCCGTGCGACTCCCCGTCCAGGACGGACATCTCGCCCACCGCCAGGGAGCTGGCGACGTCACCGCCGGCGTGCCCGCCCATCCCGTCGGCCACGACCAGCAGGTGCGGGCCGGCGTACCCGGAGTCCTGGTTGGTGGTGCGGCCCAGCCCGACGTCCGAGCGCGCGGCGAAGTTCAGCGCGATGGCCACGGGCTACCTCCGGAGTTCGAGCACGGTCTTGCCGATCCGCAGCGGCGTCCCGGGCTCGAAGGGGGCGGGGGAGGTCAGGCGGTCACGACCGAGGAACGACCCGTTGGTGGACTGCAGGTCCTCCACCACCCAGCCCTCGCCCCCGGGCTGCGGGGTGATGCGGACGTGCTTGGTGGAGGCGTACTCGTCGTCCAGGACGAGGGTGCAGTCGCTGCCGCGGCCGATGAGGACGGGGGCCTGCCCCAGCGCGAGGGTCGTCCCGCGCAGCGAGCCCTCCGTCACGACGAGGGTCGCGCGCCGGCGGGCCGGTTCGGCCGGGGCCTCCACGGGGGCCCGCGGCGCGCGGGACGCGGCCCGCTCGGTGCGCCGGGCCGTGACGCGGGTGCCCAGCAGGTCCGCGCGCAGGACGCCCACGATGGCCAGGACGAACAGCCACAGGACGACGAGGAGGCCCAACCGCAGGACGGTGAGGGTCAGTTCGCTCACGGAGCCGTCCCCGTCACGTCCAGCCCTCGTCGCGCCGGGCCGCGTGGAACACGAGCTTGCTGCGGCCCACGGTGATGACGGCCCCGTCGTAGAGGTCGACGGAGGAGACGCGCTCGCCGTCGACGAACGTGCCGTTGGTGGAGCTGAGGTCGGTGACGCGGGCGCCGCCGGGGGCCACCCGGACCTCGGCGTGCCGGCGCGAGACGCCCGGGTCGTCCAGGACGACGTCGGCGTCCGAGCCGCGCCCGAGCACCGTGACCGCCTCCGCGAGCACGTACCCGCGGCCGTCGACCTCGAGCCGGGGCCGCCCGGCCTGGTCCGTGCGGGGCGTGGCGGGGGCCACCCGCCCCCGGACGGTGGAGGACAGGACGCGGAACACGCCCGTCTCGAGGTCGTCGGACTCGTGGAACGCCACCCGCACCGGGCCGACGAAGCTGTACCGCTGCTTCTCGGCGTGCTGGGTGACGGCCGCGACGAGCTCGTCGGCGAGGGTGTCCTGCCAGGAGGCGATCTTGTCGTGGTCGGTGGGGCCGAGCTCGACGATGAAGCTGTTCGGGACGAGCGTGCGCCCCCGCGAGAGCACCGCGGCGCGGTCGTCGAGCTCGCGGCGCAGCGCGCTGGCGACCTCGACGGGCTGCACCTCGCTGCGGAAGGCGCGCGCGAAGACCCCGTTGACGGCACGCTCCACGCCGCGTTCGAAACGGTCGAGCACTCCCACGTCGAGCCCCCCTCCAAGATCGCGCCGGTCGTCCCAGCCCCGGCAATCGTAGCCGGGGACCCCCCGCCCAGCCGTGGAGCCGGGGTGCGCGGACGTGGAGGTGGCGTGAGGAGCCTCCCGGGACTGGTACGGTTGCTCTCAGCACGCGCGAGTGGCGGAATAGGCAGACGCGCACGGTTCAGGTCCGTGTGCCCGAAAGGGCGTGGGGGTTCAACTCCCCCCTCGCGCACGTGTGGTGGAGGCCCCGGTCGGTTGACCGGGGCCTTCGTCGTTCCCGGGGTCGTCGTCCTCCGGTGATGCCCACGGCGGCGCGGTGCCGCGGTCCGGCCGCTACGGGTGCGGCTGGACGCACACGCGGTTGCGGCCGGTGCTCTTCGCCCGGTAAAGCAGTTCGTCGGCCCGGGTCTGCAGCTCCTCCACGAGGCACGGCACGACCGTGCCCGGGGGGCAGAACGCCACGCCGGCGCTGACGGTGACCGGGGGGCGCCCACCGTCCGCGGCCACGGCCGCCCGCAGCCGCTCGCCGAGGTCGGCCACGTCCGCGGGGTCGGAGGTGGTGGCGATCAGGAGGAACTCCTCGCCGCCGATGCGGGCGAGGAGGTCGGTGGGGCGGGCGGTCGCGGCCAGGACCGCCGCGACCCGGGCCAGCACCGCGTCCCCGGCGTCGTGGCCGAAGGTGTCGTTCACGGACTTGAAGTGGTCCACGTCGAGCAGGACCGCGCCCGTCGGGCCGAGCCCGGCCGCCGTCCCGTCGGGGGAGGTCGCCGCGAGCGCGGCCCGCAACCCGCGCCGGTTCAGCAGGCCCGTCAGCGGGTCGTGCCCGGCGAGGTGGTCGGCCCGGTCGCGCGCGGCGGTCAGCTGCTCGACCGTGGCGTCGAGGCGGCGGCGCAGGACGAACAGCCCGGCGACGCTCAGCACCAGCACCATCTGCACCGCGACCACCCGCAGCCCTCGTTCCAGCCCGTCCCCCGGCACCGCGGCGACGATGGCGGAACCGGCCGCGAGGGCCAGGGCCAGGTGGCCCAGCACGGCGCGGGTGCTGGTGAACATGGCGGCGTACAGGGGACCCACGACGAGCGACATCACCGCCGTCTGCCGGAACGCGGGGTCGCTGACGCTGAGGGTGAGGACGGACAGGACGCAGGTCGCCCACACCGACCACCAGCCCTGGGGGCGCCGGGTGCGCCGCTGCCGCAGGACGGCGAGGGCGGCGACCGGGGGCGCCAGCAGGCCCCCGAGGAGGACGACGGCGGCCGCGCCCGGGTGCAGCAGCTGCGGCACCACGAACACGACCCCCAGCGCCAGGAGCAGCAGGCCGGGGGCGCACAGCACGGTGAACAGCTCGCTCGCCCGCAGCGAGGCGCGGCCCGAGGTCGCGTCGGGGGCGGCCTCGGCCGCCCGCGCGCGTCCTGCCCGGCTCGATCCCACGTCACCGCATCGGCAGCCGGGGGTGCCGACTGCAGCCCCGGCCCCGGTCTCAGACCTCCACCGGCAGCCGCATCGCCTCCCGCAGCTTCGCCAGCCCGCGGCTGGCGTTGACCCGCACCGCACCCACCGACATGTCCAGGACGTCGGCGATGCGCTCGTCCTCCATCTCGTCGAGGTAGCGCAGCGCGACGACGGACCGCTGCTTGCCCGGCAGCGTCCGCACCGCCGCGAGCAGCGCGTCGCGGTCCAGGAACCGCTGGTGGGCGTCGGCGGCCGCGGTGGCGGGCAGGTCCTCGGGGGCGGTGGAGTCCTCGCGGCGCACCGCCCGCCGCCAGAACGACGTGCTCTCGTTGACGAGCATCCGGTTCACGTACGCGACGGGGTCGTCGGCGCCGGAGATGCGGCCCCACTTCAGCAGCGCCTTCGCCAGGACGTCCTGCACGACGTCCTCGGCGTCGGCGGGGTTGCGCAGCAGACCGCGGGCCAGCCGTTGCAGGGCCGGCCCGCGCGCCGCGACGAACTCCTCGTAGTCCAGCCCCCGGCCGTCAGCTCGCACCGAGCACCGCGTCCAGCCCGCCGATCGCGAGGTCGGCCACCTCCTGCGACAGCGTGTCCGGGTTCGCGCGGACCAGGTCCGCGGTCACGTCGACCACCACCCCGTCGCGTTCGACGACGCCCCGCACCCGGTACAGCGAGCTGTCGGGGTCCACGTCCTGCACCACCGCCCACGCGGTGACGATGTCGTTCGGCCCGGTGCTGCCGTCGCCCACGAGGGTCCACGCACCCGTCTCGGGTGCGGACGCCTCGCACGCCGCGACCTGGTCGCGGGCGGCCTGCACGTACGCGACCGCGCCCGTGGTGCCGAACCGGCGGACGGTCTGGGACACGGCCTCGCGGGTCGCGCCCACCTCCCACGTCCGGGTGCGGCCGCCCAGCAGCGCCGACGCCGTGAACTGCACGTCGGTGCACAGCCCGGCGTTGACGTCCGCGCCCGCGGCCTGCACCTCGTCCTCCCCGCGCACGGCTCCGGGCAGGGTGACGGCGACGGTGCTGTCCGGCAGCATCTGCGCGGCCTCGACGGGGACGCCCGCCGGGGCCGGGTCGGCGACGACGGTCTGGCGCGAGGTGCCCCCCGGCAGCCCCCCGCCCACACCGATCCCCACCGGCACCCCCACCAGCGCCAGGACCAGCGCCGCGATGCCGGCGCGCCGCCGCGCCCGCAGCCGGCCCGCCCGGCGCCGGGCGCCCTGGAGCAGCTGCTCCGTCCCCAGCGGGTGGTCGGCCGGGTCGCGCCGGCGCAGGGCCGCCACGAGCGGGTCGTCGTCCACGCGCCTCACCTCTTCCTCCGTCGATCGTGCACTGCTCCGAGGACGCCCCCGCCGCCGCTCCTGTTACACGGTTCCTCCACGAACCGCCCGTGCGGCGGGGAGGAACCCGCCGGTCCGGCACTTCGCACCGCCGTGACCGGTGACGCGCTGCTCGACCTCGTCGGCTCCACCCGCAACGGCGTCCTGGTGACGCTCGAGCGCGACGGGCGGCCGCAGCTGTCCGACGTCACGCACCGCTACGACCCCGACCGGCGGCGCGTCGTGCGGCTGCCCGTCGGGCGGGTCCACGGGCAGCCGCCCCAGTAGGTTCCGGTCATGGCCGTCATCCACAACGCCCAGCTGTCCCCGTCCAAGCTCGACGCGATCACCGGCTGGTTGCCGTCGCAGCCGTGGAGCGGGTTCACCCCCGGCGACGAGGCCGTCGTCGCCGGCCGCTTCCGGTTCGACGACCCCGCCGGGGAGGTGGGGGTCGAGACGATCCTCGTGCGCACCGGCGGCCGGGTGCTGCACGTCCCGCTGACCTACCGCGGCGCCCCGCTCGCCGGCGCCGGGGAGTTCCTCATCACCGAGATGGACCACTCGGTGCTGGGCCGGCGCTGGGTGTACGACGCCACCGGCGACCCCGTGTACGCCGACACCCTGCGCCGCACCATCGCGACCGGCGGGTCCGAGGCCGACGTGCAGAACGCCGTCGACGGGCGCCTGGAGACCGGCACCAAGGAGGGGTTCGCCACCGGCAGCGGCGCCGACCCCGACTCCCCGGCGGTCACCGCGGTCACCACCTCCACCGAGGGCGCGGTGACGACGATCGGGACCGGTCACGGGACGCTGCACGTCCTGCGCGTCGTGGGCACGACCGCGCCCGCCGCGGGGGAGACCCTCACCGGCCGCTGGGCCGACGACGAGCCGGCCGTCCTCGCGGTGCTCACCGCGCCCTGACGGTGGCCGGGTGGTGGCCGGGTGGTGGCAGGGTGGCGGCATGGGTCTCATCGCCGTCACCGGCGCCACCGGTCAGGTCGGGGGACGGGTGGCCCGCGGGCTGGCCGCCGCCGGCGTCCCGCAACGCCTCGTCGTGCGCGACCCGGGCCGGGCGCCCGACCTCGACGGGGCCGACGTGCGGGCCGCCGCCTACGACGACGGCGAGGCGCTGCGGCACGCCCTCGACGGCGCCGACGTGCTGCTGCTGGTGTCCGCGGCCGAGCACGCCGACCGGCTCGCCCAGCACCGCACGGTCGTGGAGGCCGCCGCCGCCGCGGGCGTGCGCCGCGTCGTCTACACGTCGTTCCTGAACGCCTCCCCGACGGCCACGTTCACGTTCGCCCGCGACCACGCCGCGACCGAGGACCTGCTGCGGGCCGCGCGCTTCGAGACGACGTTCCTGCGCGACTCCTTCTACCTCGACGTGCTGCCGGGGTTCGTCACCGACGGCGCGCTGCGCGGACCCGCCGGCACCGGGAGGGTCGGCGCCGTCGCGCGCGCCGACGTCGCCGAGGTCGCGCTCGCGGCCCTGCTCGACGAGAGCCACGCGGGCCGCAGCTACGACCTCACCGGGCCCGAGGCCCTGACCCTGGCCGAGGTCGCCGACCGCCTCACCGCGTTCGGCGGGCCACCGTGCCGCTACGTGGAGGAGACCGTCGAGGAGGCGTACGCGTCGCGCGCCGGGTCCGGGGCGCCGGCGTGGATGGTCGACGGGTGGGTCAGCACGTACACCGCCATCGCCGCCGGGGAGCTGG
Source organism: Kineococcus lubricus (assembly GCF_050871965.1). Taxonomy (NCBI): domain Bacteria; kingdom Bacillati; phylum Actinomycetota; class Actinomycetes; order Kineosporiales; family Kineosporiaceae; genus Kineococcus; species Kineococcus lubricus. Next base: position 154,568 of record NZ_JBJLSK010000002.1, on the reverse strand, counting down.
ACGTCGTGACCGACGCCGTCCGCACCGTCACGGGGCGTCCGGCGCGGACGCTGGAGGACGTCCTGGCCGGGCGCTGAACGGCCGCGCCAGCACCCGGTCGCGCCCGGCGGCCTTCGCGGCGTACAGCAGCCGGTCGGCCTGGGCGAGCAGGTCCTCCGCGACCGGCCCCGAGCTCGCCCGGGCCAGGACGGCCCCGATCGACAGCGTCACCCGCAGACCGTCCGCCACGGCGTCCCAGTCGTACCCGGACACGCTGCGGCGCAACCGGTCCAGCCGCAGCTGCAGCCCTTCGTCGAGGTGCTCGACGCGTTCGGGGGCGCGCAGCACGCACACCAGCGCGAACTCCTCCCCGCCGATGCGGGCCAGCACGTCCCGGCGGCGCACCTCCTCGCGCATGAGCGTCGCGAGCCGCCGCAGCACCTCGTCGCCCAGGGCGTGCCCGAACGTGTCGTTGACGGCCTTGAAGTGGTCGACGTCCAGCAGCGCCACGCACACCCGGTCCCGCTCGCCCAGCCCCGCCAGCAGCTCCGGCAGCCGGGCGTCGAACGAGCGGCGGTTGTCCAGACCCGTCAGCGGGTCCTCGTGCGCCTGCCGCCCCAGCGCCGCGGCCTGCGACCGCAGCTGCTGCAGCTCCACCGTCTGCCCCAGCAGCCGGGCCCGGACCTGCGCGGTCTGCGTGCGCTGCCGGGTCTCCAGCTCGTGGAAGCAGCGGTAGGAGGCGAGCGCCGAGCGGAAGTCGCCCAGCTCCTCGTGGCAGCGGGCGGTGAGCTGGTGGGCGCGGACCAGGACCGTCGCGTCGGTCAGCTCCCCGGCCAGCCGCACGACGTCCCCGAACCGGCTCAGCGCCTCGGCGAAGGCGTCGCGGCGCAGCGCGTCCACCGCGAACGCCTCCAGCACCCCGAGCTCCAGGCCGCGGTACCCGTGGTCGCGGCTCAGCCGCATCGACGCCTCCAGCGCCCGGGTCGCCACGTCCGGCTCGTCCAGGTACGCCGACAGGGTCCCGGAGTTCAGCAGGGACATCGCCTGCCGGTACGGGTTCTGCGCCTCCTCGGCCAGCGCGAGGGCCTGCCGGGACAGCTCCACGCCGTGCCGCAGGTCCTCCGGGGCGACGGCGTGGCCGGAGTGGGCCCGCTGCACGGCGAGGTCGGCGGTGTTCGTCAGGAGGCAGAACCGCGTCTCGCCGGACACGTCCCCGGACCCCAGCTCGTCCGCGGCGCGCGCGAACAGGTCGCGGGCCTCGTCGAAGTCGCCCATGGCCGAGCGGACCGTCCCGGCCCGGTTGAACGTCGCCGACCGCAGGTCGGGGTCGTCGAGGGTCACGACCCGCTCGACGCTGCGCTCGACGGACTGCAGGGCCTCGTCGAACAGCGCGAGGTTCAGGTACGCGAAGGCCAGCAGGTTCAAGGTCTCGACCTGCCCGGCGACGTCACCGAGCCGCTCGGCGACCGCGAAGGCGTCACCGCCGCTGCGGGCGGACTCCTCCAGGTCGCCCAGGCGCAGCGACTGGTTGCACACCAGCCGCAGCGCCTGCGCGAGGGCTGCGTCGTCACCGCTGCCGCCGGCCAGCGCCACGACCCGCCGCGCCAGGCGGCGGCCCTCGCGGTAGTCGCCGCGGGTGCGGGCGCGTTCGGAGCGCAGCAGCAGGACGGCGGTGTCCGCCACCTCGTCCGCCACCTCGTCCGCCGCGTCGTCGTCGGCCGTCCGCTCCGTCAGCACACCTCCACCATCGACCACCCGGGCACGACCTCGACAGACCCGTACCCGGTCGGACCGTGCGTAACCTGCTCCGGTGCCGGAACTGCGGGAGACGCTGCAACGCCTCGACGGGGCCCCCTACGCCCGCTACCGCTCCCTGACGGGCCGGACCTGGCCGCTCGGCGACGGCCGCGACGGGGTCGCCGCCACGATGCGGCACGGCCAGGCCGACCCGTACGCCCCGCCGTCGCGGTGGGACGTCACCTGCGCGCGGACCCCGTTCGCGGCCCTCGACCTGACCTCCCCCGTCCGCCGCCGCGCCCTCGCCGGGTACCTCGCCCGTTCCGCCGCCACCGCGCCCGGCCCGTTCCGCATCGACGCCGGCGGGCAGGAAGTGCTGCAGCGCAGCAGCTTCGAGGTCGCCGAGGACGGTTCGGCGGTCCTGCGGCTGGGGTACCACCTGCCGGGGCCGCGCCGCCGCATCGACGGGTACGACGCCGCCGTCGACCTGACCCGCGACCTGCCCGCCCTCGTGCGCGACCGCGTCCTCGGCGTCGACCTCGACGCCGCCCGCGCGTTCGCCGACGCCGTCGAGGACGCCGCCCACCTGCGCGGGCAGCTGCCCCGCCTCGGCCTGGTCGCCTTCGTCGCCGACGGCTCCGTCCTGCCCCGCGCCAGCGGCGTCGACGACCGGCCGATGCCCGGCGCCGTGCCGTTCACGTCCCCGCCCTCCCTGCGGGTCGAGGTCGACCTCCCGCACCGCGGCCGCGTCAGCGGCGCGGGCGTGCCCACGGGCGTCACCGTCGTCGTCGGCGGCGGGTTCCACGGCAAGTCGACGCTGCTGCGGGCGCTGGAGGCCGGGGTCCACGACCACGTGCCCGGCGACGGCCGCGAACTGGTCGTCACCGACCCGGGCGCGGTCGCGCTGCGCGCCGAGGACGGCCGGGCCGTGACCCGCGTCGACGTCGGCGCCTTCGTCACGGGCCTGCCCGGCGGCCTGGACCCCCGCGACTTCTCCACCGCCGACGCCTCCGGGGCCACCTCGCAGGCCGCCGCGACCCTGGAGGCGCTCGAGGCGGGCGCGCGGCTGCTGCTCGTCGACGAGGACACCGCCGCCACGAACCTCATGGTCCGCGACGCCCGCATGCAGGAGCTCGTCGCCAAGAGCTCCGAACCGCTCAACCCGTTCGTCGACCTCGTCCGCTCCCTCGCCGACGACCACGGCGTGTCCACCGTCCTGGTCGTGGGCTCCTCCGGCGACTACCTCGACGTCGCCGACCGGGTCCTGCTCCTGGACTCCTACCGGTGCCGCGACGTCACCGACCGCGCCCGCGAGGTCGCGGCCCGGCCCACCGGGCGGGTCGCCGAAGCCGGGACGTTCCCCGCCGTCCGCGCCCGCGTCCCCGACCCGGGCAGCGTCGACGCCACCGCGAAGGGCAAGCGGCGGGTCTCCGCCGTCGGCACCGACACCCTCCGGTTCGGCGAGCACGACGTCGACGTCCGCGCCGTCCGGCAGTTCACCGACGCCGGCCAGGTCACCGGCGCGGGCCTGGCCCTCGACCACGCCGTCGCCGCCGGGCACCTCGACGGCCGCCGCACGCTGCCCGAGGTCCTCGACCTCCTCGACGCCGACCTCGCCGGCCCCGTCACCGGCTGGACCGGCGGCTCGCCCGCCGACGTCGCCGTCCCCCGCCGCCACGAGGTCGCCGCCGCGCTGAACCGGCTGCGCGCGCTGCGGGTGGCGGGGCTGCGGTGACGGGTCGGGAGGTGGGGAACGTTGACTCCCCGGTGCCGATCATCGGCACCGGGGAGTCAACGTTCCCCACCCCGCCCGCCCGCCGACCCGTTCGGCCCAGCCAGTCCGCACCGCCCCCGGCCGATGACCTCCACGTGCCTGCCCACCCGCGCCGCCCCCGCGCCCGCGGCACCACGGTCGCCCTCGGGGTGCTGGCGGTGGTCGCGGCCCTGCTGCCCGGTGCGTCCGCGCCCGCCGCCGACGCGCTGCTGTGCGCCGGTCAGCTCACCGCGCTGGCCGTCCTGCTGCTCGGCAGGCGCCACCGCCTCGAGCACGAGAACCCCGCCTGGCGCTGGTGGACGGCCGCCGTCGCGGTCCTGTCGGCCGGATCCCTCACGAACCTCCTCACCGACCTGCGCCCCGGGCCCGTCGCCGGGGTCTCGGTGCTGGTCGCCGCCCCGGCGGCCTACGGCGCGATCGTGCGCTGGAACCGGTACCGCACCTACGTCACCGACACCGGCGACTGGCTCAACGGCGTCAGCGCCGCCCTCACCCTGGCCGCGGCGGGCCTGCTCGCCCAGCAGCGGTGGGGGTTCCTGCCCGCCGCGTGGCCCGCGCCCCAGGTCCACCTGTGGCTGCTGATCGTCGCGGCCCTGGTCACCCTGCTCGGCACCGCCCTGACCGTCGCCGCCGTCGGCGGCCTGGCCCGCGACGTCCGGCTGTGGATCGTCGCGGGCGGCCTGGCCGGGCTCCTCGCCCTCAGCACCACGATCCGCGACAGCACCGCCGACGCCCTGCACGCCCAGGCCGGCTGGGCGCTGGCCTGCCTGCTCATCGCCTTCGCCTCCACCCTGCCCGGCCGCGCCGCCCCCGCCCCCACCACGACCCAGGTCCCCGCCGCCGGGGCGCTCGTCGTCCTGGCCGCCGCCGTCGCCGTCCTCACCGTCGACGGCCACCGCGACGGCTGGGCCGTCACCCTCTACGCCGGTGCCGCCGTCCTGGGCGCCAGCGCCCGCATCGTCCGCCTCGCCCGGGAGCTGGCCCACCTCAACGAGTCCCGGCGCCTGGCCCTGACCGACGAGCTCACCGGTGTCGGCAACCGCCGGGCCCTGCTGCGCGCCCTCGACCACCTCGCCGACGACGGCCGCCCCGCCGCGATGCTGCTGCTCGACGTGGACCGCTTCAAGGAGGTCAACGACCGCCACGGCCACCACGCCGGGGACGAGCTGCTGCGCCGCGTCGTCGCGGTCTCCCGGCGGGTGCTGCCCGACGACGCCGTCGTCACCCGCATCGGCGGCGACGAGTTCGCCGTCCTGCTGCCGTGCCGCGACGAGGACCAGGCCGTGCGGATCGGGCGCGCCCTGCACGCCGCCGTCGTCGACGACGTCCAGATCGGCCTGTCCGTCGGGGTCCGCTCCGCCCCCGGCGGCGCCCTGGACCCCGACCGGCTGCTGCGGCAGGCCGACACCGCCATGTACTCCGCGAAGACCGCCGGCGGCGGCGTCAGCGTCTACGACCGCGACGTCGACGCCCGGCTGCGGGACCGCGCCGGTCTGGCCGCCGACGTCCGCCGCCTCCTCGCCGACGACGAGCGCACGGCCCGCGAGGTCGTCCTGCACTACCAGCCGCAGGTCGACGTCGCGTCGGGCCGCGTCGTCGGCGTCGAGGCCCTCGTCCGCTGGCAGCACCCCGACCGCGGTCTGCTGCCGCCGCTGACCTTCCTCGACCTCGTCGAGGAGCAGGGCCTCATGGACCGCCTCACCACCCACGTGCTGGACCGCGCGACCGCCCGCGCCGCCGCCTGGTCGCACCGGGGGGTGCCGCTGCGGATCTCGGTGAACGTCTCGGCCAGCAGCCTGGCCCACCCCGACCTGCTGCGGGTCGTGGACGGCGTGCTCGCCCGCCACGGCGTCGCCCCGGGCCGCCTCGTCCTGGAGGTCACCGAGACGACCCTCATGGCCGACCCGGACGTGGCGCTCGCCGTCGCGCACGGCCTGACCCGCCGCGGGGTGCAGCTGAGCATCGACGACTACGGGACGGGGTACTCCTCGCTGGCGTACCTGACGGACCTGCCCGCGACGGAGCTGAAGCTGGACCGGGCGTTCACGGCGCGGGTGCTGTCCGAACCCCGCACGGCCGACGTCGTGGAGGCGACGGTGGCGCTGGCGCACCGGCTGGGGCTGCGGGTGGTGGCCGAGGGCGTGGAGGACGGGGCGACCCGCGCGGTGCTCGGCGGCCTGGACGTCGACGAGTCGCAGGGGTACCTGCACGCGCGGCCGCTGCCGCCGGAGGAGTTCACCCGGTGGCTGGCCGCGCAGCCGGCTCAGGTGGTGGGCGCGGAGTCGCCGGAGGCCTGACCGGGCGCGAGACCGGTCGTGGTCCGGCCCTGCCGGGTCTGGTCCTGCTGCCCGGGGAACCGCCCCCCGCCGGGGAACTGACCGCCCCCGGGGAACTGCGCCTCCTGCTGCCGGCCGGAGCCGGTGGCGTCGCCGCGGGTCGCCGCGTACGCGACACCGCCGGTCAGGCCGGTGACGGCGACGACCGTCGCGATCGCGACGACCGGCCGCTGCCACCACTTCACGCGGGTGGGGACGGACGGGGTGACGGCGTTGCTCACGGGTGCTCCTCGGGCGCGGTGGGCGCCGTCCTCGGCGGACGGTGCTCCTCGACGGTCGGCGGCGCCGCTGTGGACGCGCCCAGGACCGCCTCGGAACGCGGTGGGAGTCACGTGTCGAGGGTGCGGGTGCTGCGGCCGCTCTGCTGCGCGAGCAGGTCGCGGATCTCGGTGAGCAGCAGGACGTCCTCGCCGGGCGACTTGGGTGCCTCGACCTCGCCCTTCCTGCGCAGGGCCAGCAGCCGGTTCACGGGGGTGACGATGAGGAAGTAGACGGCCGCGGCGATGATGAGGAAGTTCAGGACGGCACCCACGATGGTGCCGAACTGGATGCCGACGGCCTTGCCGTCGACCTCGCGCAGTTCCAGCACCCACGTGCCCTCCAGGTTGGGGGCGCCGCCGATGGCCGCGATGATCGGGTGGATGAGCCCGTCCACGACCGAGTTGACGACCCCCGAGAAGGCGGCCCCGATGACGACCGCGACCGCGAGGTCGATGACGTTCCCGCGCAGCACGAAGTCCCTGAAACCGTTGACGAGCTTCACGTCCGTTCCCCTCCCGTGACCGGCGACGACGTGCCCGACCCTAGGGGCGGAGATCACGACGGGGCGAGGCTGACGGTCGTCGGCCTGGGCGCGGCGGGGGCGAGCCTGGCGTGGCGGCTGGTGGACGCGGGGATCCCGTTCGAGGTCGTCGAGGCGCCCGCGGGGGCCCGCGAGCGCAGCCCGGAGCGCACCTGGAGCACGTGGGGGCCGCACGGGCCGGGCCCCTTCGGGCACCTCGTCGCGGCGAGCTGGCCCCGGGTCCGGGTGATCGCGCCCGACGGGGCGGCGGTGACGGCGGAGCTGGGGTCGTGGCGCTACCGGAGCCTGTCCTCCGTGGACCTGGACCGGGCCGTGCGGGAGCGGCTGGACCGGGCGGGCGTGCCCGTGCACGAGCGGGTCCTGACGGGGGTCCCCCCGGCCCCGGCGGTCGACACCCGGCCGGTGCCGGTGCCCACGACGGGCCGGACGCTGCTGTGGCAGCACTTCCTGGGGCACCGGGTGCGGACGGCGGTCCCGACGTTCGACGTCCGCACGGCGACGCTGATGGACTTCCGGACGCCGCAGCCGGCGGGGGGCGTGGCCTTCGGCTACGTGCTGCCGACGTCGGCGACCGAGGCGCTGGTGGAGTACACGGAGTTCTCCGCCGGCCTGCTGACGGCGGGGCAGTACCGGGACCGGCTGGGGGAGTACGCGGCGCGCGCGGGGATCGGCGCGCACGAGGTGGTGGCGACGGAGACCGGGGTGATCCCGATGACGGACGCGGTGTTCGCGCCGTCGCCGTCGCCGGGGGTGCTGCGGTGGGGGGCGGCGGCGGGGTCGGTGCGGCCCTCGACGGGGTACTCGTTCAGCACGCTGCAGCGGCAGGCCGACGCCCTGGTCGCGCAGCTGCCCGGCCCGCTCACCCTGCCGGCCCCGCACCGGCGCCGGCACCTGCTCATGGACTCGGTGGTGCTGCGGGGGGTGGCGGACGGGCGGCTGGGGGCGGGGTTCTTCGTGGACCTGTTCCGCCGCAACCCGGTGCACCGCGTGCTGGGGTTCCTCGACGGGTCGACGTCGCCGGCGCAGGACCTGGCGCTCATGGCGACCGCCCCCCGGCTGGACATGCTCCGCGCGGTCGCCGCCGTGGCCCGCACCCCCCACCCCCCGCCGTGATCGAGGAAACCCCCACGCCGATCAAGGAAACCCCCACGCCGATCAAGGACACGTGAGTCCTTGATCGGCGTGGGGGTTTCCTTGATCACGGCGGGGTCAGGCTTCGAGGACGGCCTCGACGTCGAGCTCGAGGTCGACCTTGTCCGACACGACGAGGCCGCCGTTGTCGAGGCGGGCGTCGAACTCGACGCCGAAGTCGCGGCGGTTGATCTGCCCCTTGGCGGAGAAGCCGGCGCGGGTGCCGCCGTAGGCGTCGGGCCCGAACCCGGAGACCTCGACGGTGAGGGTGACGGGGCGGGTGACGCCCTTGAGGGTCAGGTCCCCGGTGAGGACGAAGTCGTCGCCGTCGTGGTGCAGGGAGGTGGAGCGGAACGAGGCGTGCGGGTGGGCCTCGACCTCGAAGAAGTCGCCGCTCTTGAGGTGGCCGTCGCGCTGCTCGTTGAAGGTCGTGATGGTGGTGACGTCGACCTCGGCGGTCACGGAGGAGGCGCCGGGGTCGTCGCTGGTGACGATCTGCCCGGAGACGGTGCCGAGGCGGCCGCGGACCTTGCTGACGGCCATGTGGCGGACGGTGAAGGACACCTCGGAGTGGCTGGCGTCGATGGTCCAGGTGCCGGCCCGGTACCCGGGGACCAGGGGCAGCGCGGTCGGGACCGCGTCGCGGGTGATCGTGGTGGTGTCCTCGTTCTTCTTGCCGCCGAACCAGCCCATGGTGACCTCCGTAGATGTTTGCAGCTTCAACTGCTCACCTCGAAGGTACGCCGAAGTCTTTCAAAGTGCAACTACCTCGTCAGACGACCGTGCCCCGCTCGAAGAACCACGTCACGACCAGCGCGCCGGGGTCCACCACGCCGTCGACGACGGTGTGCCGGGTCCCGTTAGCCGCCGCCCGGTACGCCGCGTGCAGCGCCGCGACCGCCGGCACCCCCGCCACGTCCGCACCCTCCAGCGCCTCGGCCGCCGGGGCCAGCGCGTCCACCAGCGAGCCCGCCCCCGGCGAGGGGGCACCCGCCCGCTGGACCGCGACCAGCCCGTCCCGCACCGCCTCCGCCAGCTGGTGCGTCCCCGCCGCCTCCTCGCAGGTGCGCGCGAGCTCGGAGAACCACGGCGCCAGCAGCGCCGGCACCCCCGCGACCCCGGCGAAACCCGTCGCGACGGCCGTGAAGACGTCCCCGGTCCGCTGCGGTTCGCGCCCCCGCAGGATCTCGTCGACCGCGCCCGCGCCCCGTTCCATCTCCGCGCCCAACCCGTGCAGCTCGACGGTCCGGGTGCGCAGCTGGTGCTCGAAACCCCGCCACCAGGTCAGGACCCGGCGCAGGTCCAGGTCGGCGGCCCGCGTCCCGGCCAGGGGCACGACCCGGCGCCCGGCCTCGCGCAGTTCCAGCTCGTCCAGGGAGACCGACGTCCCGGCCGGTGCCGTCGCACCACCGCGCGCCGTCGTGGTCACTCGTCGCCTCACGGCTCACCACCACCTCATCGTCGAGGAACGTCGTCGCTACGGGCGGGGCCGACGTCGCACCCCGTCCTCCGGAGCCTCGCACGGGGGCAGGGTGATCGCCAGACGTAGGGTGACGGCGTGACCGTGCTGCTGCGCAGGCCCACCGAGTCGGACTGGGAACGCTGGCGCGACCTGCGGTTGCGCATGCTCGCCGACACCCCGCACGCCTTCGCCGAGAGCCTGGCGACGGCCCGGGACCACACCGAGGAGGTGTGGCGCGCGCGGTGCCGGCGGATGGAGGACCCGGGCAGTTTCACCGTCGTCGCGGTCGAGCAGCCGACGGGCCGCTGGGTGGGGACGATGGGGGCGTTCACCGACCCCGTGCGGGGGGTTTTCCTGGTGTCCGTCTACGTCGACCCCGCGCACCGCGGCGGGGGTCTGGCGGACCGGTTGCTGGCGGAGGTGTCCCGCTGGGCCAGAACCCGTCCCGGCGCGACCGGGTTGTCGCTGCACGTCCACGAGGACAACCACCGCGCGCAGGCGTTCTACCGCCGCCGGGGTTTCGTCGACACCGGGCTGCGGACCCCCTACGGCCTGGACCCGACGCGGCAGGAACTCCAGATGCGCGTGACGTTCGGTGAACCCGGCCCCTGACTCGACGCGCGCTCGGGGGCGCGGGTCCACCCGGAGCCGGGAACTCCCGGCGGGTCGGGGCGTCCGCGTTCCGCGGCGTCGGCGACGTGGTGTCGCGGTCGTCCGCCGGGGAACCGCTGCGCGGGAACCGCTCGAGGACGCGGGGGAGTTCGACGTCCTGCTGGTCCCCGTCGGCGGCGGGCTGATCGCGGGCGGGCGGGCGGGGGAGCGGGTGCCGGTCGAGGCGGTCCCGGAGCCGTCGGGGCCTGGGCGCCGGCCGGGGGGTCGGGGCGGTGGCGGCGGATCGGCGCGGTGCTGTCCGGCGGCGACGTCGGCGCGGCGCGTTCCCGGGAGCTGACGTCCCCGGGCCAGCCGTTCGCCACCTTCTAGATGATTACGCAGAGTAGTTTCTAGACTACCAATTTGCCGCTCAAGCGTGCTGGAATGTCCGCCGATGTTCGGGTAGTCGGTGACGCTCCGTCTCGACGAACGACCGAGAAGGAGTCCACCGTGACCAAGCCCCGTTCGCTCGCCGCCGTCCTCGTCGCCGGCGCGATGCTCTTCGGCGGCGCCGCGCTCGCCCCGGCCGCCTCCGCCGCCGTGCCGGCCACCGGGACCACGGTGAAGATCACCACGACCGTCAAGGCCGGCGCGACCACGAAGACCACCACGCCCAAGACCGACGGCCACCTGCGCTCGGTCAGCACCGGCCACCTCCGCTCGGTCAGCGCCGGCCACCTGCGCTGACACGCCCGCGGCCCCCTGAGCCGCGGTCACCCACCGCGGCGGGGCACGATGGGGGCATGGCCCGGATCGAGGACTACGCGCTCATCGGTGATCTGCACACCGCGGCGCTGATCGACCGCACCGGCTCGATCGACTGGCTGTGCTTCCCGAGGTTCGACTCCCCGGCGTGCTTCGCGGCCCTGCTCGACACGCCGGACGCGGGGCACTGGCGGCTCGGCCCCAGCGGCGGGGCGACGTGCAGCCGCCGCCGCTACCGGGGCAGCTCGCTGATCCTCGAGACGGAGTGGGACACCCCCGACGGCACCGTCCGCGTCACCGACTTCATGCCGCCGCGCGGCCACCACCCCGACGTCATCCGCGTCGTGGAGGGCCTCGAGGGCGAGGTCCGCATGAGCTCCGAGCTCGCCCTCCGCTTCGACTACGGGTCGATCGTGCCGTGGGTCCGCCGGCGCGGGGACGAGCTCGAAGCGGTCGCCGGGCCGGACTCGGTCTGGTTCTGGTCCACCGCGGACATCCAGGGCCGCGACCTCACCTCCGTCTCCGACTTCGTCGTCCGCGAGGGCGAGCAGGTCCCGTTCGTCCTCACCTGGGGCAAGAGCCACGAGCCGATGCCGCACCGCCCCGACCCCTTCCACGCCCTGCAGGACACCGTCGAGTTCTGGGACGAGTGGAACCGCACGGACACCGTCGAGGGCCGGTGGGAGGAAGCGGTCACCCGTTCCCTCGTCGTGCTCAAGGCCATGACGTACGCCCCCACGGGGGGGATAGTGGCCGCGGTGACCACCTCGCTGCCCGAGGAGCTCGGCGGCACCCGCAACTGGGACTACCGCTACTGCTGGCTGCGCGACGCGACCTACACGCTGCAGGCGATGCTGCTCTCGGGCCACGTCGAGGAGGCCGGGGCCTGGCGGGACTGGCTGCTGCGCACCGTGGCCGGCGACCCCGGCGACCTGCAGATCATGTACGGGCTCGACGGCACCCGGCGCCTGCCGGAGATGGAACTGCCCTGGCTCAAGGGCTACGAGGGTTCCTCCCCGGTACGCATCGGCAACGAGGCCGCCGGTCAGCTCCAGCTCGACGTGTGGGGCGAGGTCCTCGACTCCCTGTTCCTGGCCCGGCAGGCCGGCCTGGAACGCGAGGACGACTCCTGGAACCTGCAGAAGGCCCTCATGCACCACCTGGAGGCCCGCTGGCAGGAACCCGACAACGGGTTGTGGGAGATGCGCGGACCCCGCCGGCACTTCACCCACTCCAAGGTGATGGCCTGGGTCGCCGCGGACCGCATGGTCCGCAGCGTCGAGGAGTTCGGGCTGCCCGGCCCCGTGCAGCGCTGGCGCCGCGTGCGCGACGAGATCCGCGCCGACGTCCTGGCCCACGGCGTCTCACCCACCACCGGGACGTTCACCCAGTCGTACGGCTCGGACAACCTCGACGCGAGCCTGCTGCTCATCCCGCGCGTGGGTTTCCTGCCCTTCGACGACCCGCGGGTCGTCGCCACCGTCGAGGCGATCCAGCGCGACCTGACCCAGGACGGCCTCGTGATGCGTTACCGCACCGAGGAGTCCGCGGACGGGCTCCCCGGGTCCGAGGGCGTGTTCCTGGCCTGCTCGTTCGGGCTCGTCGACGCCCTGCACGGCATCGGCCGCACCGCCGAGGCGCGGGCGCTGTTCGAGCGGCTGCTGTCGCTGCGCAACGACGTCGGCCTGCTCGCCGAGGAGTACGACCCGGTGTCCCGCAGGCAGCTGGGGAACTTCCCGCAGGCGTTCAGCCACTTCCCCCTCGTCGTCGCCGCCCACCACCTCAGCAACGGCGGCGGCGAACGCAGCGACGACGCCGAGGTCCACGACGGCTGAGCCGGCGGGTCAGCCGACGGACACGTCCACCCGGTCGGGGTAGAACGCGACGTGCCCGGCGATCGGCGCCACCGCCGGGGAGGCGCCGGGGTAACCCCACACGCTGTCGGGCAGTTCCCGGCCGCCCGCGGTGAGCGTCCAGTACGACGCCTCACCCTTGTACGGGCACCACGTCCGCGTCCCGGTCGGCCGCAGGAACCGCTCGTCGACGTCGGCGAGCGGGACGTACTGCACGGGCGGGTACGTCGACTCCCGCAGGGTCAGCGCCGACGACGTGCGGGCGACGACGACGTCACCGACGCGCACGACGACCTCACCGCCCGTCGGGGTGATCGTGATCGGGTGGTCCGGGCCGGGTTCGCGGTGCTCACGGGTCGTCATGCACGGCGCAACCCCGGCCGCGACCCGCGTCTTCCCCGGCGCTCACCGCAACCCGACCGCGTCGAGGTCCCAGAACACCCGGTCGTGCACGAGCGTCCCCGTCATCCACTCCTCGTACCCGTCGAGCAGCACGACCCCGAACGCGGCCGGCGGGATCCGCAGCGACGGCCGCCGGAACCCCAGCCCGCCGCCGGGCCGGAAACCGCGCCGGGAGCAGTACGCGGGGTCGCCCTCCACGAACAGCGCCGGCCACCCGCGCTCGCGCGCCACCTCGCGCGCGGCCGCGACCAGCGCCGTCCCCACGCCCCGGCGCTGGAACCCCGGCAGCACCGCCAGCGGCGACAGGACACCCACGTCCACCAGCCGCGGCGGGGCGTCCAGCAGGTTGCGGCCCACCACCACGTGCCCCACGACGGTCCCGCCCACCTCGGCGACCAGCGAGGCCGGGCCCCCCGCGCGCAGCGCGTCCGCGACGGCGGCGACGTGGTCGCCGTCGTCCCCGAACGCGGCGCGGTGGACGGCGCGGACGGCGTCGTGGTCGGCGGGGGACTCGGCACGGATCAGCACCCGCCGATCCCAGCAGCCCGGGCACCCGGTCCGCCACGGGGTTCCCGGCGGGCACCGGCGTCCCGCCCGGTCGTGGACCGCACCCACCACGTTCGTGGCCCACGGAGGGGCGCTCGACGACTGGTCGGAGCGCCGCAGAGCGCTCGGTCTGGACGGACGCGACGAGATCTGGAACGGGATCTACCACGTGACACCCCACGCTCACGCCAGCCGCGCACGGTTGGCGACCCGGCTCGTCGCAGCCCTCCACGAGCGGGCAGCGGATCGGGCTCTCGAGGGACTGACCGGGTTCGACCCGGGCGTGGAGCACGACTTCCGCGTGCCCGGCCTCGGCTTCGTCCCGGCGGGCGAGGACCTGGGGCTCTACGTCCCGACCGCCCGCGTCGTGGTGGAGATCGTCTCCCCGGACGACGCGAGCCGGGCGAAGGTGCCGTTCCACCTCGCGCGCGGTGTCCGCGAGGTCTGGCTGGTCGACCCCGGGCAGCGCACGGTCGAGATCGTCGGCGGCGACGGTCCCGGCGCGAGCGGGGAACCGGGCCCGGAGGCGGCGGAGGTGGCGCAGCTCCTCGGCTGGTGACCCGGCGCCCCGGCAGGATGGCCGGGTGAGGTCCCCCACCGCTTCCCGCGCCTGGCACGCCGTCCTCGCCGTCGTCGTCGCGGCCTGCCTCGCCGCGCAGGCGGTGCTGCTGCTCGACGGGGGCGCCGACGCGAACTCCGGGGAGTCCGGGCCCGTCCCCCTCGGGACGCGGTTCGTGCGCTTCCTCAGCTTCTTCACCGTGCAGAGCAACCTGCTCGTCCTGCTCACCGCCGTCACCCTCGCGGCCGACCCCGCCCGCGACGGGCGCCTGTGGCGGGTCCTGCGGCTGGACGCGCTGCTCGGCATCACCGTCACCGGCCTGGTGTTCGGCGCGGTCCTGGCCCCCCACCTGCACCCCACGGGGGTCGCCTGGTGGATCAACGCGGGGTTCCACTACGTCTCCCCGGTGATGGCCGTCGTGGGCTGGCTGCTGTTCGGCCCGCGCCCGCGCGGCGGCGGGCGGGTCGTGGCGTGGGCGCTGGTGTGGCCGCTGGCGTGGGTCGCGTGCACGTTCGTGCGCGGAGCCGTCACCGGCTGGTACCCGTACCCGTTCCTCGACGCGGGCGAGCTGGGGTTCTGGCCGGCGTCGAGGAACACCGGGATCGTCGTCGTGCTGTCGGTGCTGCTGCTCGTCGTGTTCCACCGGCTGGACCGCTCGATGCGGCCGGTTCCCGCCCCGCCCGGCCGGTGACACCGCCCGGCGTGCAGGGCGACGGGTGTCGATCAAGAATCCGTGCATGGCCGACCGTCGCGTCCCGACCCTCTGCGCCGCCCTCGCCCTCACCCTGACCGCCTGCTCGACCGCGTCGAGCGTCGAACCCCCCGCCGCCACCTCGACCACCGTCACCACCACCGCCACTCCCGCCGAGCCGCTGCCCGGGCCGGTGCGCACCGCGCTCGACGCCGTCGTCGCCGCCGGAGCAGTCGGCGCCGTCCTGGAGGTCCGCGACGGCGACCGCACCTGGACCGGGACCGCGGGAACCCTCGGCCCGGCGGGCGGCCCCGGCGCCGACCGCGCCCCCGCCGTCGACGCCCCCACCCGGGTCGCGAGCGTCACGAAGTCGATGGTCGCGACCGTCGTCGTGCAGCTCGCCGAGGACGGCGAGTTCGGCCTCGACGACCCGGTGGACGCCGTGCTGCCCGGCGTCCTGCCCGCCGACCGCGGGATCACCGTGCGCCAGCTGCTCGACCACACCAGCGGCCTGCCGTCGGTCGGGTGGGACTCGTCCTCCGCGCAGGCGCTCGTCGCGTCGGTGCGTCGCACCTGGACTCCGCGGGAACGGGTCGACGCCGCCCTCGCCCTGCCCTGGACCGGCGAGCCGGGAGCGGCGTTCTCCTACTCCAACGAGAACTACGTCGTCCTGGGGATGCTCGTCGAGCACGTCACCGGTGACGACCTCGGCGCGGTCCTGCGCGAGCGCGTGTTCGAACCCGCCGGGATGACGGGCACCACCTACCCCGACGACCCCTCGATGCCGGCCGGCGCCCTGCGCGGCTACCAGTTCCCCGACACCGGCCCCGGACCCGGAGGGTTCGACACCACCGAGCAGGAACCCTCCGCGTGGGGCGCGGGTGCCGCCGTCGTCTCCACCGCGCCCGACCTCAACGCCTTCTTCCGCGCCCTGTTCACCGGGGAGCTCGTCTCCCCCGAGGGCGTCGCGCAGATGGAGGCGATCGGGGCCGAGGGGTACGGCCTCGGCCTGCTCGCCGGCGGCGACCCGTGCGGGACGTTCCCCCCGCCGCAGGGGCAGGCCCCCGCGCTCGTCTTCGGCCAGCGCGGCAACGGCGTCGGGTACCGCGCGCTGGCGCTGTCCTCCCCCGACGGGCAGCGGCAGGCGTCGCTCGTGTGGACGGGCGCCGCCGTCGACCCCGCCACCGACCCCGTGGCGACGCCGGCGAACGCGGCCGTCGTCGCCGGGCTCGCCGCCACCTGCGGGTGAGCGTCGGGGGTCCACGCGCCCGGTCCGGCCCTACCGTCGGTGCGTGGCCTGGAACTACCCGTCGGAACTCGCGGTCGCCCCGGGGGTGCGCCTGCGCCTGTCCCGTCCCGCCGACGCGGGGACCATCACCGGCTGGCTCGGCGACGAACGGGTGCACCGGGGGTGGGGCGGTGCGCCCGTGCCGCTGGCGGAGGTGCAGGCGAAGTACACCGGGGCGCGGCTGCCCGACGTCGTCGTCCACCTCGTGGAGACCGCGGCCGGGCCGGTCGGGCTGGTCCAGGCGTGGCGCGACGGCGACCGGTGCGGACTGGACATGTTCCTCGCCGCGCACGCGCAGGGCCGCGGCCTGGGACCGGTGGTGGCCCGGGCGCTGGCGGCGGAACTGACCCGTCGCGGCTGGCGGGGGCTCACGGTGGACCCGGCCGCCGACGACGTGCGCGCCGTGCGGGCCTGGCGGCGCGCGGGTTTCGTGCCCACCGGTGACCGGACCGCCGACGGCCGGGGACTGCTGATGGTCTTCGCGGGCGACGTCACGACGGACCCAGGACGTCGGCCAGGAACTCCCGCACCGGGCCCACCGTCGCGCTGACCGCCCCGTCGCGCCCCAGCGAACCCACCAGACCGGGGACCGGCGGCAGGAACAGCGGCGCGTCGGTGAACGTCAGGTGCGAGGCGCCCGGGACCTCCACGACCCGCCCGTCGGGGGAGTCCGCCGTCACCTCCCGCACGGCCCGCGCGTACCCGGCGTCGTTCTGCGGGTTCCCCGTGCCGCGTCCGGCGACCAGGACCAGGACCGGCACGTCGACCCCCGCGGCCCCCCGGGGGAAACCGTCGACGTCGACGACGGCGTCGATCCGGTCGTCCAGCGTCGCGGCGCGCAACGCGGCCGCCCCGCCCAGGGAGTGCCCCGTCGCGGCGACGCGCCCCAGGTCCAGGTGACCGCCCAGCACCGGGTTCGCGGTGTCCTGGCGGGTGAGTTCGTCCAGCGCGGAGACGAGCTGCCGCGCCCGCGCCGTGACCTGGGCCCCGGCGTTCACGTCGTCCCGGGCGTCGTCACCGGTGGCGCCCACCGTGGACCGGACCGCCCGGCCGTCCGGTCCGACGACGACCGCGGAGTCGCACGGGTGGTCGAGGGCGACGACGACGAGGCCGTGGCCGGCGAGGTCGGTGGCCCACGCCGAGTTCTGCCGCCGCACGCCGAGGTTCCCCGGGGAGAACAGCACCACGGGGAACCGGCCCCGCGCCGCCGGGGTCCCCGCGACCGCGCGCCCCCGCCCGACCGCGGCCTCCCGCAGCAGGAACCCCGGGACCCCGAACGTGTCGGCCAGCGCCCCCGCGACCTGCCGGGCCTCGCCCCCGTCCCGCCCCAGGTACGGGGCGGGTTCCCCACCGGGGTCCGCCGCCGGGTACCAGACCTGCGCGACGACCTCGGACACCGGGCAGTCCGCGGTCTGCCCGGACTCCGCCCGCGGGCCCGTCCAGGAGAACTCCGTGACGCCCACCGGGTGCGGGCCGGACGGTCCGGGCAGCCGCAGCGGCGGGAACGCCCACACCGCCGCCGCTCCGGCCGCCACCGCCACCACGCCCACCACCGCGGCGGTCCGCCGCCCGCCGGTGACCAGCGCGAGGAGCGTCACGGCGACGGCCAGCAGCGACGGGACCAGCTGCCAGCGGAACCCGCCGTCGAACCCCGCCACGACCACCCCGGCGAGCGCCACCGCCCCCGCCGTCAGCGCGGCGGCGCGCCGCCTCAGCAGGGAGGACCCCACGCACCCCGCGGCCCCCAGGACCGCCACCCACATCCCCACGTCCGCGACCACGGGACCGAACTGTCCCGGACGGGCCGGGGCGGCACGTCAGGCCACGGGCTGAGGTTCCCCGGCCGCCCGTCCACCGACGGGCCCACCCGCGACCGGTTCGTCCCGCCACGCGTAGTCCATCTGCCGCGCCGTCGCCACGGCCAGGTCGCGCCCGGCCAGCCGTGCCACCAGGTGCAGGGCCAGGTCGAGCGCGGCGCTGATCCCGGCGCTCGTCGCCACGTCCCCGTGGTCGACGTACCGCACGCCCTCCACGACCCGCAGGTGCGGCCAGCGGGCCCGCAGGTCCGCCACGTCCTCCCAGTGGGTCGTGACCTCGCGCTCGTCCAGGAGCCCGGCCGCGGCCAGGACGAACGCGCCCGTGCACACCGACGCCACCACCTCGGCGTGCCCGCGGGCCCGGGCCAGCCAGGTCAGCAGCTCCCGGTCCGCCGCGGCCGCGTCGACCACGCCGCCGGGCACCAGGACCACGTCGCACGCGGGGGCGTCGGCGAGGCGGTGGTCGGCGCCCAGCCGCAGGCCGCCGCGCGCCCGCGCGCCCGGGCCGTCGCCGGTGGCGATGAGGACCACCTCGAACGGGGCGGGCCGTCCGTCGCGCACGGCGACGCGGTTGGCCACCGAGAACACCTCGAAGGGGCCGCACGCGTCGAGCACCTCGACGTCGTCGAACAGGACGAGGCCGACGCGGCGCGCGGGGGCAGCGGGGGAGGTCATGCGTGCAGGGTGCCCGGCACCGGCGCCCCGCCGACAGGGGCGAGGAGGTCAGGGTCCGCCCACTTCCTGCCACCGGTGCGGCCCGGGGCGCCCCGCGCGGCCCGCCGTCGCGGGACCTAAGCTGCCTGGGCAGACGAGAGGAGCACCCGTGACCCTGCTCGAACGGATCAGGTCCCCCCGAGACCTGGACGGGCTCACCCAGGCGCAGCTGGTCGACCTGGCGGCCGAGATCCGGCGGTTCCTCGTCGCGGAGGTCGCCAAGACCGGTGGGCACCTGGGGCCCAACCTCGGCGTCGTGGAGCTGACCCTCGCCCTGCACCGCGTCTTCGACTCCCCGCACGACCCGTTCATCTTCGACACCGGCCACCAGTCCTACGTGCACAAGCTGCTCACCGGCCGGCAGGACTTCTCGCGGTTGCGCGAGCGCGGTGGCCTGGCCGGGTACCCGCAGCGCGCCGAGTCCGAGCACGACATCGTCGAGTCCTCGCACGCCTCGGCGTCCCTGTCGTGGGCCGACGGCATCTCCCGCGCCTTCCAGCTCAGCGGGCAGTCCGACCGCACGGTCGTCGCGGTGGTCGGCGACGGGGCCCTGACGGGGGGCATGACGTGGGAGGCGCTGAACAACATCTCCCACGACAACGACCGGCGCCTGATCATCGTCGTCAACGACAACGGCCGCTCCTACGGCGCCACCATCGGCGGCATGGCCCGGTTCCTCAGCACCGTCCGCACGCGCCGCGAGTACCGGGAGCTGCACGAGAAGAGCCAGGCCGCGGCCGCGCGCTTCGGCGGACCCGGGCGGGCGGTGTACCGGGGCCTGCGCGGCGGGATGCGCGGGTTCCTGGCCCGGTTCACCGACAACGAGGCGCTGTACTCCAACCTCGACATCAAGTACGTCGGGCCCGTCGACGGGCACGACCAGGAGGCGCTGGAGCAGGCGCTGCGGCAGGCCCGCGACTACGGCACGCCCGTCCTGGTCCACGCCATCACCGAGAAGGGCCACGGTTTCGAACCGGCCCTGCGCGACCAGGCCGACCAGTTCCACGCCGTGGGGCGCATCGACCCCACCACCGGCGAACCGCTGGAGGCCAGTTCGGGCCGCTCGTGGACCTCGGTGTTCTCCGACGAGCTCGTCGAGCTGGCCGAGCAGAACCCCCGCCTGGTCGCGATCACGGCGGCCATGTTGCGGCCCACCGGGTTGCACGCCTTCGCCGAGCGCCACCCCGACCGGGTGCTCGACGTCGGGATCGCCGAGCAGCACGCCGTGACGAGCGCCGCGGGCCTGGCCTACGGCGGTCTGCACCCCGTCGTCGCGCTCTACGCGACGTTCCTGAACCGCGCCTTCGACCAGGTCCTCATGGACGTCGCGCTGCACCGGGCCGGGGTCACGTTCGTCCTCGACCGCGCCGGCGTGACCGGCCCGGACGGGCCCAGCCACCACGGCATGTGGGACCTGGCGCTGCTGCAGGTGGTCCCCGGCATCCGCATCGCGGCGCCCCGCGACGCCGCGACGTTGCGCGAGGAACTGGCCGAGGCGGTCGCCGTGGACGACGCCCCCACCGTGCTGCGCTGGCCCAAGGGGTCCGTCGGCGACGACGTCCCCGCCGAGCGCCGGCTGCCCGACGGCGTCGACGTGCTCCGGGACGCCCCCGAGGACGGCCGGGACGTGCTGCTGGTGGCCGTCGGCGCGCTCGCGACGACGGCCCTGGAGGTCGCGGCCCTGCTGGCGGCGCAGGGCATCGGCGCGACGGTCGTCGACCCCCGCTGGGTGGTCCCGGTCCCGGCCTCGCTCGTGGAGCTGTCCCGCGAGCACCGGCTCGTCGTCACCCTGGAGGACGGCGTGCGGGTCGGTGGCGTGGGCACGCGGCTGCGGCAGGACCTGCGCGCCGCCGACGTCGACACCGGGGTCACCGAGCTCGGCCTGCCGGACCGGTTCCTCGACCACGCCTCGCGCGCGGAGATCCTGCGCGACGCGGGGCTGGACCCGCAGTCCATCGCCCACCGGATCATCGACCAGGTCATCGGGACGCGGCTGCCGCAGGCGCGGCCCCTGCGGGACCCCGCGCCCTCGTGGACCGACCTGGGGGACTGACCCCGCAGGTGGGGGCGCGGTCGGCGTTGCCGTGCGACGTGGTCCGGGCACTCGGAGCGCTGGTCCCCGGCGACGGGATCGCTGAGGGGTTCGGTGCGGGAGGTCGCAGCGGCGGCGACTCGCTGCACCACGCGTGGGTGCCGGTGACGGAGGTCAGGCTGCGGCTGGTGACCGGCGCCCCGGTCCTGCGGCTACCACCGCGAGCGGTCGCCGGCCGTCGCGAGGTGCTGGCCGTCCCGGGGCGGGACGGCGAACCGTCCTTCGACGTGGACGAGCGCGGGAGGCCGTCGACGTCGGCGTTCGCCGTCTTCCACCTGCCGCCGGACCTGGACTGGCGGCACGCCGCCGGCTGGTCCGTGCTGGACTCCGAGCTCACCTCCCTCTACGGGCAACTGCCGCCGGACGACCGACCGTGGCCGCGGTCGACGGTCCACCGCCGGCACGCGCCGGACCACCCGGGCGACTCCACGGTCCTCGAGGTCGACGGGACCCGCGTCGGCGTCCAGGTGGACCGCAGCGGAGCGGTCGGCGTGCGGTGGTCGCTGCGCCGGCCCTCCCGCGGCACGAGCCGGGTGTGGGACCTGACGCTGCTGACCCGGGGGTCCGCGGTGGCGGTCGTGCAGGACGTGCGGGAGGCCGGCCTGCTGGGCTGAGGGGTCGCCGCGCCACCGGATCAGCCGTCGGATCACCCGTAGTGGGGCGGTTCCTCGTCGAGGTCCAGCTTCACCACGTCCAGGTCCGGGTGGTCCAGCAGTTCCCGGACCGCCGCGCGGGAGCTGCCGATCGTGGCGTAGTGCGGGTCGACGTCCTTCGTGAGGCACCACGCGCGGTCCCGCGGCCACGTGAACGCCGGGTCGGGTCCGGGCCACGGGTGGGGCGGCGGGTTGAGCACCCGGCTCCACTCCCGCCCGTCGCCGAGGTCGGACACGGCGCCCTGGAAGAGGAGGTACTCGCGGTTCGGGACCTCGATGCGCGGGGTCGTCCGGTCGGTCGGCACGAGGCCCCAGCCGTCCCAGACGGCGAAGAAGCACTCGTCGGGGGTGGTGGTGTACGCGGCGAGGACCGTCAGAGCCGTCCGCATCCGGTCGTTCTCGCTGGGCGCGTCCGGGCCCGGGTCGACGTCGACGTCACCCTCGCCCTGTCCGGGGTGGGTGGGGTCGGGGATGAAGCGGAGCCGGGCGTACGCGGGAAGACCGGCCGGGCCTGTGCTGACCAGCCGGTGCCAGGGCCGGGTGCTCCCGGTGATCCAGTCGGCGACGGAGGGGGTGCGGCAGGCGGACAGGCTCACCCGTCCACCCTGCCGCACCGGCGCGCGGGTGGTCAGCGCTGCGCGGGCAGGTCCAGCGGGCGCTTGTAGTAGCCCCAGGGGAACGTCATGGTCTTGACCAGCGTCCAGCCCTCGGCTTCCAGGCGGCGGCGCGCGCCGGGGGTCCAGGGCTGGCGGTGGTGCTCCCACTGGGTGTCGGAGGCTTCCACGACGTGGAAGAGGGTGCCGTAGTCCACGACGTGCCAGCCGCGGCGGCCGCGCTCGGCCAGGACGGCCATCTCCTCCAGGGAGGTGATGGGGGACAGCACCTCGCGCTCGCGGGTGCCCGCGTCGCCGGGGGCCGGGTCGGGGCGGGTGGGGGTGCCGAAGCGTTGCTGCGCAGCCTGTTTGCTGACGCCGAGGAGGGTGCCGAGGGTGTCCCAGCGGTGCCCGGCGCTGCGGGCGCCGGCGACGGCCTCGCGCAGCAGCCGGGAGGTCTCCTCCGCCGCGACGCGGGTCGCGGCGACCAGGCGCAGCGCGGCGTCGGGGTCGTCGCCCAGGGTGTCGCGCAGGCCGGTGGGGGTGGACAGGACCGCTTCGGCGACGGCTTCGCGCAGCGCGCGGACCTCGTCCTCGGTCAGCGCGGTGGTGCTGGGGGCGACGCTGCTCACCGCTGCTCACCGCGGGAGGTGGCGGGGCCGAGGGGTTCGAGGGCGTCGAGGGTCGCGGCGTCCTGCTGGGCGCGGCGGGCGGCGTCGATCCGCCGCACGCCGAGGAGCAGCAGCACCACGGCGAGGAGGGCGCCGGTGGCGAGGCCCGCCACGAAGGGCCAGTCGGGCCGCTCGCCGCTGTCGCCGCCCCACAGGGCGACGCCGACGCAGACCAGCGCCGGTGCGGCCAGGGTGAGGACGAGGGTGCGGCGCTGGCGCTGCTGGGTGGGGGTGGTGCCGGGAGGAGCGGTCATGTCGTCAAGGTTGCCTTGACGCTCAGGGTGCTGTCAAGGCGGCCTTGACACCCAGCGCCCGGCAGCGACCGGACCTGCTCCGGCGGGGTGAGGCCGCGAGGAGACGGCGAAGTCGACGCGACAGGAGTGCGCACGAGGTCATGGCGGTTGCGGCGGTCGAGCTCGGCCACCGCCGACGTGACCGACGACGCCCTGAGCGCCTCAACACCTTCAACGTCCCGACCAGGCAAGTGATCAGGCTACTGCCGGTCGGTGTCCAGTGCCTCAATCGTGATCGACTGCGGCACCCCGTCGTCGCCTGCGAATGCACGACACGGCACTCAGCGGTGCGCGTTGTTAGACCGGGAACACCAGTGGGCAGAAGTCGGGAGGATTCTGAGGATCCGGTGCATCGGGAGGTCTGGGCGGGCCATCGAGTCCCCAGGTGACGACCGGACAGGGCCCCAGCACTAGGGGGACACCCTCGACGGGTTCGAGCACGAACTCGAGGGGAAGTACCAGGGGGCAGATGTCGCCAGGCGGTCGGGGAGTGGGGTCGGGCGGCGTCCCGGAGTCGGGGCCAGGCGTGATCGAAGGGCATGTCCCAGGATCAGGTTGAACTGGGCCGGGTACGGGGAGAACGTTCACGGCGCAGGCATCCAAGGCGCAGGCGTTCGCTATGCACGCGTCGACCACGCACGCTTGCCCGGCACATCCATTGGCCGCGCAAGCATCGACCCCGCAACCGTTGGCTCCACAGCCGTCCACTCCGCACGTCTGCGAGTAGCAGGCGTCGCCACCGCAATGATCGACAGGACAGAAGTCCGCCATGCAAGCGTCTCCGCCGCAACCGTTGGAGCCACAAACGTCCGCTGCGCACCCATCGCCGTTGCAGCCCTGGGCTCCACAGCCGTCCACTCCGCACCCGTTGCCGTTGCAGCCGTCGGCCCCGCAGGTGTCTTCGCCGCAAGCTGCTCTCGAACCTCCACCGAGCCGTCTTCCTGAGGTGAACTGTGGAGGTAGGATGAAGCGCACCGATTCACGCCCTCGAAAGGGGCAGGAGTGAGGTCCCCGCTCCCGGTGGAGGCGGAACAGGTTGTTCATCGCACAGATGCGTCGGGTCGATGTGAGCAGCTTCGAGGTCGTAGTCAGCTCGCGTTATGACCCGTTGGTTCAGTGCGAGGAGGAGCAACCGTTCGGCGAGCTGGTACTTCCATGACGGACATGGCAGCACCGCCGCCTCTCCCATGGTTTGCGAGGGATTGATGAACTTGTGTGCACATGATCCCGCGCAGTACGGAAGGATTCGACAGGACCGGCAGGTTTCGTTGTCGAAGGGGCTCCACTGCAACCAGCGCTTCGCCAGTGGGGAGCGGTTCACCGCGTCGGACGGCCCGTCGAAGACGGTGCCGATCCTGTGTGCAGGCATGGACACAGTGTCCCAGCACTTGTGGACATCGCCCGAGGGGGTGAGCACGAAACCGTTCGACCGCACCGCACCGCATAGCCCCCTGAAACGGGTAGGGCTTGACAATCGGCTCAACCCGCGCTCGAAGGCGTAAACTTGGAGCCGAGTTTCCAGGCTGGCGTAGCTGTTCTTGGTCATCGTCATCGAAGAAACTCCGTGGCAACCTTCTGTGATCGCTTCCACGGGTGCGAAGTAGATCGAGAACTGCTCGTTGTCCGCTAGGCCTTCGTCGACGAGCGCGTCGATGAGGCCGAATATCTCGCCCTGGTTTCTCGAGTCGATGTTGATCCGCACCGCGATGCGCAAATCAGTCTCCCGGATGGCGGCCTTCATGTTGTCGACGATGCGCTGGAAAGTCGGACGACCACTCAAGAGCATGCGTCGTCGGTTGTGGTAATCGGCGGCCCCGTCAAGTGTCACCTGGGCGAGCCTGACGCGACGGCTGGTCAGTGCTTCGGCCACTCGGGCCGTCAGGCTGTAACCGTTGGTGACGATCATGGCGTCGTACTGGATGCCTCTGTTCGCGCACTCGGTCATCAACTCGTCTGAGAGGGACTCGATTGTGGGCATGGCCATGAGAGGCTCACCGCCGTACCAGGCGACGTGCAACTCACGTACTGTGCTCAACTTCGACGACAAGAACGGCACGATGGCCGCCTCGACGTCCTTCGACATCCTTCCCGTCGGTTTGTCCTTTCCCTGGAAGCAGTAGTCGCACCCGAAGTTGCAGGCCAGGGTCGGCGCCACCGTGAGCACCATTCGTGTCGGATCGACTCGGCGACTCTCGAACTGGAGGCGCAACTCCTCGACTTCGTCCAACCGCTCTTCGACTATGAACCCGCCGTACAGCAGGGCACGCCGCACGTCTTGAGGTAGCCGGACCTCATCAGACTGCAGCGCTTCGACTACGGGTCCGCCATCCTCCGCTTCCAACAGCAGAAGCGCTCCTGATGCAGTGTTATGGAGCAGGCTCCGCCCGTCCTTGAGTGGAACCCAGACGTTGTACCGAGACGGCTTGACCGTCGGGAGATCACGCACGTCCGTCGCCTCCTCGCGAGGACGGACTTTTCCTGGTCGACTTCTTCGTCGACCGCGGGCTCGCCATAATCTCGGTGCGAGCACTCTCTAACTCACTGATGACCGCGGGGAGCGACGTGAGGATGGCCTCTTGGCCTTCTCGGATCATCCGCTGCATTGCGGGCGATTCAGCGTCGCGCCGTTCCCCTATGGTGCGCCGCACAGCATCTATCGCTGCTTCTACTTCACGTGGACTGCTGCGACTCGATCGGGGTAGTTGGGCGAAGAGCTGAGAAATGACTTGAACGAACTGCCCGACCGTCAGCTCGTTCAGTCTGGTCTCGGCTTCCACGCCCTCCACGTTGAGGACGACTTCATTCCGCACTTCTCGTTCTTCACTAGGCATGACGGCTCCCGGGAGGTGCACGTGCCAGCGAGACTGGTACCTCATCGTCCCGTTGCGACATCCTTCCGTCAAGGCGCTCAGGCTTCCGGTGAGGTATGCGGCAACGCTCGGGTCGGGAGCCCAAAGTGGTGGAGCGCGGAAGATCCGGGCGAGAAGCCGCTCTCGGTGCAGGAGCGGGAGCGCGATGCCTGTGGTGCCTGGCTGAACCGGGACAACACCACGGGGAACGTGTTGCTCCCGGCGAACAGTCGGAGATCTCGAACGCTGGTGGAGCCGGTCTCAGACACCGGCTCGCCGCTACGGTCGGGGTGGAGGGGACGCCAACCATGCGGGGCGGTGCACAGCCGAAGCCGGGGGCAGCCGTTCTGGGGCGGTAGCGGCCACCGTTACCGGAACGACGTCTCGTCTGGACGTGTGGCGAGGCAGCGCCGCCCGCGGCAGGGGTGAAGTCATCGCCGGAGACCTTCAGGCGCGGGTGAGCAGCAGCACCGCGGCCCCGACCCCGGCGACCGTGCGGACGTGGTTCCACCCCGCCCACGCCCGGGCGAACTCGGCGAAACCGTTCTGCCCCCGCGCGAGCCGGTCGTTCAGCGGGACGTTCGCGACGACGGTGACGACGACGACCCCGAGCAGGTAGGCCGCGCACCCGGCGACGAGCCGGACCTCCCCGCGCCGCACCGCCAGGACGCCCAGCACGGTGACCGCGGCGGCGGT
Source organism: Kineococcus lubricus (assembly GCF_050871965.1). Taxonomy (NCBI): domain Bacteria; kingdom Bacillati; phylum Actinomycetota; class Actinomycetes; order Kineosporiales; family Kineosporiaceae; genus Kineococcus; species Kineococcus lubricus. Next base: position 128,274 of record NZ_JBJLSK010000002.1, on the reverse strand, counting down.
CCCGAACAGCGCCAGCACCAGCGGTGGCCGGACGGCGAGCTCGTTGACGGACCGCATCGCCCGCGCGGCGTCGGCGTCGGGCAGCCGCCGCAGCGCGGGCAGGACGAACGTGGAGAACGCGAAGAACACCCCGCCGACCACGGCGCACCCCACGCCGCCCGCCAGCGCGAGCGCCCTCACCGGTTCCACGCCCCGGTCGCGGCGGCGCGGCGGGCGTAGTCGGCGAAACTCCCGGGTTCGCGGCCCAGCGCGTCCTGCACCCCGCGGCTGAGCCGTTCCCCGCGGCCGTCGAGGACCTCGGTGAACAGGTACGTCAGCAGGTCCACCACGTCCGGCGGGACCCCCTGCCCGTCCAGTTCCCGCCGGTACTGCGCGACGGGGACCCGGGTGAACGCGACCTCTCGGCCGGTGGCGGCGGACACCAGCGCCAGGGCCTGCGCGAAGGTCAGGAGTTCCGGGCCGCTCACCTCGTACGTCGCCCCCGTGTGCCGGGGGTCGGTGAGGGCCGCGGCGGCGACGGCGGCGACGTCCTCGGCGTCGACGAACGGTTCGCGCACCGCCGCGACGGGCAGCCGCACGTGCCCGGCGCGGACCTGCTCGACGAGGAACTTCTCGTCGAAGTCCTGCATGAAGAAGCTGGCGCGCACGACGACCGTGCCCGGGGCGACGCGGCGCACCTGGTCCTCGGCGCGCCGGGCCTCCTCCTCGCCGCGGCCGGACAGCAGCACCAGGCGTCCCACCCCGCGCCGCACGGCCTCCCGGGCGAACGCGGTGACGACGTCGGGGGCGCCGGGGGCGGCCAGGTCGGGGGCGTGGGCGACGTACGCGGCGGACGCGCCGTCGAGGATCGGCCCCCACGTCGCCGGGTCGGCCCACTGGAACGGCGGGCGGCCGGCGCGCGAGGCGATCCGCACGTCGCGCCCGGCCTCGCGCAGCCGCTGCGCGACCCGGCGCCCGGTGGTGCCCGTGCCGCCGAGCACGAGGACGGGGCCGGTCGCCGCACCCGCCGCTGGAGTGGTCGTGGGGTTCGTCGTCGTGGTCATGGACCCAGCCAACGCCCGCCGGGTGCGCGCCGTACATGGCCGACCGGCGCAGCCGCATGCGCCGGCGTCTCACGGCGCCGCCCTACGGTGGTGGGCGTGGACCCCCTCGCGGACCTGCTCGCCGGCCCCCGCGCCCGCGGGGCGTTCGTGCTGCGCTGCGACCTGGAACCGCCGTGGGCGTTGCGGGTGGACGACCGCGCCCCGCTCACCGTGGTGGCCGTCGTGACCGGATCGGCCTGGGTCCTCTGCGGAGATGCTGCGCCGCAACGGGTCGCTCCCGGGGACGTGGCGGTGGTCCGCGGCCCGGCGCCCTACGCGGTGGCCGACGACCCCGGCACCGCACCGCAGGCGCTCATCGACGCCGACCAGCGCTGCACCACCCTCGACGGCGTCGAGGTGCCGCTGACCTGGCGCGGTCCCCGGGTGTGGGGCAACAGCGACCACCCCCGCACCCGCCTGGTCACCGGCACCTACCCCGGGCACGGGGCGATCAGCCGGCGGCTGCTGGGTGCGCTGCCGCGCCTGGTCGTGCTGCGCGCCGACGCCGCGACCGGGCCCGTCCTGGACTGGCTCGCGCGGGAGGTCGTGCAGGAAACCCTCGGGCAGGACGCGGTGCTGGACCGGTTGCTGGACCTGCTCCTGGTGTCGGCGCTGCGGGCCTGGTTCGACGCCGCCGACGACGCGCCGGGCTGGTACGCCGCGGCCGCCGACCCCGTCGTGGGGCCGGCGCTGCGGCTGCTCCAGACCCGCCCCGAGCACCCGTGGACCACCGCATCGCTCGCGGCGGCCGTCGCGACGAGCCGGGCGACGCTGGCGCGGCGCTTCACCGCCCTCGTGGAGCAGCCCCCGATGGGGTACCTCACGACGTGGCGGCTGGACCTGGCCGCCGACCTCCTCCTGGAACCGGGTGCGACCCTCGCCGCGGTCGCCCGGCGCGTCGGGTACGGGTCGCCGTACGCGCTGAGCGCGGCGTTCTCCCGGCAGTTCGGGACGAGCCCGCGCGAGCACCGCGCGGCCGCGCCGACGGGTTAGCGTTCCCCGGGTGACTCCGGCCGCTCTGCTGCTCACCGGGACCGTCGGTTCCGGCAAGACCACGACCGCGAACGCCCTCGGGGTGGTGCTGCGGGCCGCGGGGGTGCCGCACGCGGTCGTCGACCTCGACGCCCTGCGGGACGCCTGGCCCAGCCCGCCCGACGACCCCTTCCACGAGCGGCTGGAACTGGCGAACCTGCGGGACGTGGCCCGCAACCACCGGGCCGCCGGGGCCGTACGGCTCGTGCTGGCGGGGGTGCTGGAGGACCCGGCGCACCGCGGGCTGTACGAGGACGCGGTCGGGGTGCCGCTGACGGTGTGCCGGTTGCGGCCGGACCTGACGGTCGTGGCGGACCGGTTGCAGGTGCGGCACGCCGGGGACGGCACCGCCCTGGACTGGCACCTGCACCGCAGTTCCGAGCTCGACGCGATCCTGCACTCGGCGGGGATCGGGGACGTCGTCGTCGACGTCCGCGCCCACGACGAACCGGCCGCGGTGGCCGCCGCGGTCGCCCGCGCCGTCGGCTGGTCCTGATCCCCGACCGGCGCGGTGGGGGTGCGCGCGAGGGGGTCCGCGTGGTCGGGTGGGGGGCGTGAGCCGGTCGTTCACGCAGGGGCTGGGTGTCGTCGTCCACGGGCCCGCGGTGCTCGCCCGCGGCCCCGGGATCGGCGTCGGGTTGCGGTGCGCCTTCGGGTACCCCGACGGGATGGTGCTGTCCACCGACACGAAGGCGGTGGGGCCGGCCGCGCAGGAGGTCCACGACGTCAGCCCCCGGCCCCGCAGCGGCCGCAGCCGGAGCAGGAGCCGGGTGCCCGCCCGGCCGCCCCGACCGCACAGCGCCCTGCGGTTCGAGGTGCTCCAGGACGGTGAGCCCCGGGAGACCGAGGTGCTGCTGCACTCGACCTGGAGCCACGGGCGGGGCGACCCCGACGCGGGGACGTTCGAGCCCGCCGTGACGATCTCCGTCGACTGGTGGCTCCCCTCCCCGTGGATCGCCGGTCCCCGGCACCCGCGCCCGGGGGAGGACGGGACCGTGACCGTGCGGACGGGCTGGCCGGAGGTCGGTCTGCCGACGACCACGACGGTGCTGACCCTCACCGACCCGAAGTACTTCCACCGGTTCCCCGAGGTGCTGGCGTGAACCCCTGGGAGGTCGAGGAACCGTTCGGCGCGTGGGGCAGCCTGGGGGCGCTCGCGCACGGGCCGGTGGTGCTGGCCCGCGCCCCGGGGATCGGGGTCGGGTTGCGGTGCGTGTTCGCGTTCCCGGAGGGCCTGAAGCTGTGGTTCGTCGCCCACTGCCGCGACGTCGCGGTGCTCCCGGAGAACCCGTCGCCGCGCAGCGAGGAGGAGGCGGCCGAGCAGAGCCGCCGGTGGCAGGAGTTCCCGGCCTCGCCGGACGACCCGGTCGTGCACGTGACCGTGGACGGCCGGCGGCAGCGGTACGCCCTGTTCGAGCGGCAGGACAACGCGTCGTGGGCGGCGGGGGAGCGGTACGACTCCTGCGAGCTGCGCGTGCCGGGGCTGCCCGCCGACGGGTGCGTGACGGTCGACGTGGCGTGGGGCCCCGCGCTGCCGACGACCTCGACGACCCTGCGGCTGGACGGTCTCGCGCAGGTCGCCGCGACGGCGGTGCCCCTGGTCGAGCCGTGACCGTTCTGCATGCACCGGGGCGTTGACTTCCGCCTCCGAGTGCGGTCGACTCGGGCTGTGCATGCACAGCGACGTGGTGGGGCGGCCGACCGCACGTACGCCCGGCTGCGCGAGGACGTCCTCGACGGCGTCCTGGCCCCCGGGGCGGTGCTGGCCGAGCTGGAGCAGAGCGCCCGGCTCGGGGTGTCCCGCACGCCCGTCCGCGAGGCCTTCGCCCGGCTCGTCCGCGACGGGCTGGCCCGCCCCGTCGGGGGCCGCGGGCTCGTCGTCGCCCCCCTGGACCTGGCCGACCTGGAACACCTCTACGACGTCCGGGAGGCGCTGGAGGTGAAGGCGGCGCGGCTGGCTGCCCGCAGCGGCGCGGAGTTCGGCGGGTTCGTCCGCCGCTTCGCCCGCGCCCCCGGGCTCGTCGCCGCCGGCGACCTCGACCGGTACTACGCGGTGACGGCCGAGTTCGACGCGGCCCTCGACGCGGCCGCCGCGAACCCGTGGCTGGTGCGCGCCCTCGACGACGTCCGCACCCACCTGGTCCGGATCCGCCGCCTCGCCCGGCACGACCCGGGCCGGCTGGTCGCCGCCGCCTCCGAGCACCAGCTGATCGCCGAGGCCGTCGACGACGGCGACGCCGACCTCGCCGCGCACGCCGTCCACGTCCACCTGCACCGCAGCCGCACGCACTTCCGGAGCCGGCTGTCGACCCGAGAGGAGAGCGCGTGAAGGAGCACGAGGTCCGCGTCCACCGCAGTGACGAGGAGTTCCCCCGGTCGCAGGAACTGGCGTGGAAACTGGCCGAGCTCGCCACCGAGGACGTCCCCGTCGACGACGACGTCGCCGAGATGGTCGTCAACCGCGTCCTGGACAACGCCGCCGTCAGCGCGGCGTCGCTGCTGCGCCCGCCGGTCGTCTCGGCCCGCTCGCAGGCGCTGGACCACCCCGTCTCCCGCGGCGGGGAGGGGGCCCGCGTGGTGGGGACGACGCAGAACTCCTCCCCGGAGTGGGCGGCGTGGGCGAACGGCGTCGCGGTGCGCGAACTGGACTTCCACGACACGTTCCTGGCCGCGGACTACTCCCACCCGGGGGACAACATCCCCGCCCTGCTGGCCGTCGCGCAGCACCTCGGCTGCGACGGCGCGCAACTGCTGCGGGGGATCGTCACGGCCTACGAGGTGCAGGTCGACCTCGTGCGGGCGATCTCGCTGCACCGGCACAAGATCGACCACGTCGCCCACCTCGGCCCCTCGGTCGCGGCGGGCCTGGGGACGATGCTGGGCCTGTCCACCGAGGTCGTCCACCAGGCCATCGGGCAGGCCTTGCACACCACGACCGCGACCCGGCAGTCGCGCAAGGGCGCGATCTCGACGTGGAAGGCGTACGCGCCCGCGTTCGCGGGGAAGCTCGCCATCGAGGCCGTGGACCGGGCGGTGCGGGGGCAGACCAGCCCCGCCCCGATCTACGAGGGCGAGGACGGGGTGATCGCGTGGCTGCTCGACGGCCCGGACGCCGTCTACCGCGTCCCGCTGCCCGAACCCGGCGAACCCCGCCGGGCGATCCTCGACACGTACACCAAGGAGCACTCCGCGGAGTACCAGGCGCAGGCCGTCATCGACCTCGCCCGCCGCCTGCACCGCGAGCACCCCGAGCTGCGCGACCCCGCGAACGTCGAGTCGATCGTGCTGCGCACCAGCCACCACACCCACGTCGTCATCGGGTCCGGCGCGAACGACCCGCAGAAGTACGACCCCACCGCCAGCCGGGAGACCCTGGACCACTCGGTGCCGTACATCTTCACCGTGGCGCTGCAGGACGGCGGCTGGCACCACGTCCACTCCTACGCCCGCGAACGCGCCGCCCGCCCCGACACCGTCGCCCTGTGGCGCACGGTGTCCACCGTCGAGGACCCGGAGTGGACCGAGCGGTACCACTCGACCGACCCGGCCCGGAAGGCGTTCGGGGCCCGCGTCGAGGCCCGGCTGCGGGACGGGTCGACGGTCGTCGACGAGATCGCCGTCGCCGACGCCCACCCCCTCGGCGCGCACCCGTTCACCCGGGCGCAGTACGAGGCGAAGCTCGCCACGCTGGCCGCGGGCGTCCTGCCCGACGAGGAGGTCGCCCGCTTCACCGCGCTGGCCCGGGAACTGCCGCGGCTCACCCCGGCGCAGGTGCGCGAACTCGGGGTCGTCGCCCCGCCCGAACTGCTCGAGACCGTGCCGCTGCCCGGCGGACTGTTCTAGGAGGACACCGTGCTGTACTCGTCGACGACGCCGAGCGCGAAGCGCCACGCCTTCCGGCTGGCCCTGGCCGGGACGGAGCTGCTGCGGTTCCCGGGGGCCTTCAACCCGTTGTCCGCCAAGCTGATCCAGAACCACCGTTTCGACGGGGTGTACGTGTCCGGGTCGGTGCTGGCCGCCGACCTCGGGCTGCCCGACGTCGGGCTGACGACGCTCACCGAGGTCGCGGGCCGGTCCGCGCAGATCGCCCGCGTCACCGACCTGCCCGTGCTCGTCGACGCCGACACCGGGTTCGGCGAGCCCCTGTCGATGGCCCGCACCGTGCAGGCCCTGGAGGACGCCGGGGTCGCCGGGCTGCACGTGGAGGACCAGGTGAACCCCAAGCGCTGCGGGCACCTGGAGGGCAAGCAGGTCGTCGACGAGGCGACGGCGGTGCGGCGCGTCCGGGCCGCCGTCGACGCCCGCCGCGACCCCGACTTCCTCGTCGTCGCGCGCACCGACGTGCGGGGCGTGGAGGGTTTCGACGCGACGGTCCGCCGGGCGCGGGCGCTGGTCGACGCGGGGGCGGACGTCGTGTTCGCCGAGGCGATGGCGGACCTTGGCGAGTTCGAGGCGATCTGCTCGGCGCTGGAGGTCCCGGTGCTGGCGAACATGACGGAGTTCGGCCGCAGCGACCTGTTCACGCACGCGCAGCTGCGCGACGCCGGGGTGCGGATCGTCATCCACCCCGTGTCGCTGCTGCGGCTGGCGATGGGGGCCGCCGACCGCGCGCTCACCGAACTGGGCGGGACGGGGACGCTGGAGGGGAAGGTCCCCGAGATGCAGACCCGCGCCGAGCTGTACGACCTCGTCGACTACGCCGGGTACGGCGCGTTCGACTCCTCCGTGTACGACTTCAGCCTGGAAGGAAACCGAGGATGATCCACAAGGGTCTGGCCGGGGTCGTCGCGGACACCACGGCCGTCTCCAAGGTCGACCCGGACACCAACTCCCTGCTGTACCGCGGGTACCCGGTGCAGGAACTCGCGACGCTGCCGTTCGAGGCGGTCGCGCGGCTGCTGTGGGACGGCGAACTGCCCCCCGAAGCGGCCCTGGCCGGGTTCGGCGAGCGGGAACGGGCGGGGCGGGCGCTGGACGACCGGGTGCGCCGCGTCGTGGAGGAGACCCCGGTGCAGGCGCACCCGATGGACGTCGTCCGTACCGCCGTCAGCGTCCTGGGGACCCTCGACCCGCAGGCGGGGGACCACTCCCCGGAGGCGGAACTCGCCAAGGCCGAACGGCTGTTCGCGGCGCTGCCCGCCGTCGTCGGCCTCGCCCAGCGGCGCCGGCGCGGTCAGGACCTGCCCGCACGGCGCGACGACCTGGGGTACGCGGCGAACTTCCTCTGGACCGTCACCGGCGCCGAACCCGACGAGGTCGCCGTCCGCACGTTCGAGACGTCGCTGGTCCTGTACGCCGAGCACTCCTTCAACGCCTCGACGTTCGCGGCCCGGGTCGTGACGTCCACGTTGTCGGACCTGCACTCGGCCGTCACCGCCGCGGTCGGGGCGCTGAAGGGCCCGCTGCACGGGGGCGCGAACGAGGCCGTGTGGCAGGTGTTCGAGGAGATCGGGCCGGGGGAGGGTTCACCCGACCGCGCCCGCGCGTGGCTCGCGGGAACCCTGGAGCGCCACGGGAAGGTCATGGGTTTCGGGCACCGCGTCTACCGGAACGGGGACTCGCGCGTCCCGACGATGCGGGCCGCGCTGCACGACCTCGCCACCGCCCGCGGCCGCACCGACGTCCTGGACCTGTACGACGCGCTGGAGGAGGCGGTGGCGGGGGCCAAGGGCATCCGCCCGAACCTCGACTACCCGGCCGGCCCCGCCTACCACCTGCTCGGGCTGGACACCGATGTGTTCACACCGGTGTTCGTGGCCGCGCGCGTCGTCGGCTGGACCGCGCACGTGATCGAGCAGCGGGCGGCGAACTCGCTCATCCGGCCGCTGTCGGAGTACGACGGGCCGGGGTTGCGCCACGTCCCGGGGGTGCCGTGACGATCGCGCGACGCGGGGGCGCGGGGGCCCGCGCCGTGGACGCCTCGCGACGAACCCGTCGGCGCGGAGCGTCCACGACTCGGACCGCCGCAGGACCCGGCCCCGCGTCGGCGCGCGGGGCCGGGTGAGCGGTCAGGCGTCGCCGCCGTCGACCTCCACGGCCCCGACCGCGGTGACCCGCCCGGCGCCGTAGGTGTCGAACCACGCCTCGATGACGTCGAACGAGGACTGCTGGTCCCCGGCGAGCAGCGTGGCCCGGCCCAGCGGCCCGGCGGCGAGGGCGTCGACGAGGTGACCGGTGACCCCGGGCGCGAACACGATGTCCTCGGCGGCGACGCCGCGCTCGACCGCTTCCACCGCGAGGGCGGCGGCGGTCCCGTAGCGGTCCTCCCCGGCGGCCCGGTGCGGCATCGGCAGGGCGGCGAGGGCTTCGGGCAGCACGCCCTCCGGCCCGCCGGCGACCGTCACCTCGGTCACCCCGCGCGCCTGCAGGGTCTGCCCCGCGGGGATCGGGTCGTCGTCGGCGACCAGGACGAGGGGTTCGCCGAGGCGGGCCGCCGGCCCGGACGCGGCGAGCGCGTCGACGAGGTGCGCGTCCTCACCCGAGGCGACCCAGCCGTGGGTCTTCGTGGGCATGAACGCCGCCACCGCGCGCGAGGTGGCGTACCGGTCGACGCCGGCCAGGCGCTGCACGTCGCCGATGCCGAGGGCCTGCAGGCGCTGCGCCGTGGTGGCCGACAGCGCGTCCTCGCCGCCGACGAGCAGGACCGACTGGACGCCGGTGGTGCGCAGGTAGTCGGCGGTCGCGGCGGGCACCGCGTCGCGGGTGGCGAGCAGCACCGGCGCAGCGAGGCTGCGGGCCAGCGGCCCGGCGGACAGGGCGTCCACGAGGTGGCGGTCCTCACCGCTGACCAGGACGGCCACGTCGGCCTCGGGGAAACCGTGGGCGGCGATCGCGGCGGCCGTCGCGAACCGGTCGGCGCCGCTGAGCTGCACCACCTGGTTCGGGGTTCCGCTGGGCAGCGGCGCGCCCTTGGCGGGAACCCGGCAGGACGGGTGGTGCACCGGGGGAGAGGGCGAGCACAGCGGGGTGAGGGTCTCGAACCCCGGTTCGGGTGCCGCGGCGGCCGACGGGGCCGCCAGCGTGGTCACCGCGAGCGCCGCCGCCGTCAGCAGCGCGTTCCGCAGGGACGTTCTGGACACGGGTCCTCCTGAGATCGGGTGGGGCCAGTGTGGCAGCTGTGACCTGCCGGGGTGGGGGTTTTCCCGGCTGCGGGCCGGTGGGGGGCGGGGGAGGATCGGGCCGTGCCCAGACGCAGCGCCGGGATCCTGCTCCACCGCCGTGCGGCCGGCGGCGGGGTCGAACTCCTGCTCGGGCACCTGGGCGGGCCGTTGTGGGCGCGGAAGGACGAGCGGGCCTGGTCGATCCCCAAGGGGGAACCCGAACCCGGTGAGGAGCTGCCGGACGCCGCCCGCCGGGAGTTCACCGAGGAACTGGGCCTTCCCATGCCGGACGTGGTGCTCGTCCCGCTCGGCGAGGCCCGGCAGTCCGGGGGGAAGGTCGTGACGGTGTGGGCGGGGGAGGCGGACCTGGACCCGGCGGCCGTCACGCCGGGGACGTTCACGATGGAGTGGCCGCCGAGGTCGGGGCGGGTGCGGGAGTTCCCCGAGCTCGACCGGGTGGCCTGGCTGGCTCCGGAGGTGGCGCGGGCGAAGCTGGTGGCGGGCCAGGTGGTGTTCGTGGACCGGTTGCTGGAACTCCTCGGCCCCTGAGTCAGGCGACTGAGTCAGGCGACTGAGTCAGGCGACGCGGACGGCGATCTTGCCGCGGACCCGCCCGGCGGCCAGGTACCGCAGCGCCTCGCCCGCCTCCTCGAGCGCGAACGTGCGGTCCAGGGCGGGCCGCAGCCGTCCCCGCGCGACGAGGTCGGCGAGCTCGGTGAGGTCGTCGGCGTTCTCCCGGCACACGAACGTCCCGGCCCAGTGCCGGGACACCAGGGCCCCGGCGGCCGCGCGGGCCTGCCGGTCGAGCCCGCCGAGCAGGGCGCCGCCGCCCTCGGCGCCGACGATGACGTGCCGGCCGGTGGGGGTCATCGCCCGGCGGACCGACCGCAGCGGGGCGGCGCCGCCGGTGTCGACGACGACGTCGTGGGGGCCGAGGACGTCGAACAGGTCGGGGCGGGTGTGCTCGACGGCCCGGTGCACGCCCAGGCCGAGGGCGAACTCGCGCTTGGTGGGCCCGGTGACGGCGGTGACCTGCGCGCCGGCGTCGACGGCCAGCTGCACGGCGAACGAGCCGACGCCGCCGGAGGCGCCCAGGACGAGGACGCGCTGCCCGGGGCGCACCTTCCCGTGGCGGCGGACCGCTTGCAGCGCAGTGGTTCCCGAGACGCCCACGACGGCCATGGGGAGCGGGTCCACGCCGTCGGGGACGACGGCCAGGGTGGTGGCGGGCGCGATCGCGCGTTCGGCGAACGCCTCCCGGCCGATGCCGAACACGGTCTGCCCGACCGTGAAGGGCGTGCCGGGGCCGACCGCGACGACGCGGCCGGACAGGTCGCGGCCGGGGACGGTGCGGCGGGGTCGGCGCAGGCCCGTGGCCAGCCGCACCGCGTGGGGGAGCCCGGTGACCAGGTGCTCGGTGCCGCGGTCGATCCCGGCGGCCAGCACCTCGACCAGGACCTCGCCGGGGCCGGGCACGGGTTCGGGGCGTTCGGCGCTGCGCAGGACGTCCCCGCTGCCGTACCGGTCCTGCACCACTGCGCGCACGGTTCTCCCTCGGTCGGCCCCGGCGGGGCTCACGACGTGAGGTGACGCCGCGCGCCCACCGTAGACCCGGGAAGCCGGTGCCCAGCCCTCGGCCGGGACTCGGCGTCGAAGCCGCCGCGCACGTCGCCCCCCCCGGGCGCACCGAGGACCTCGCGTTGGGGCGGGACCTGCTGCTCGACGGGCGGGAACGCCGCCTGCGGGGTGGGGGTGAGGCGGGGGAGTCGCCGACGGTCGGATGATCGAGGAGGCGCCGAACGGCGGAGGACCGGGTGGGCCGGTCGTGCTGGGATCGGGGCGTGAACTCCCACGGTGACCCGGTGGACCTGGCGGACCTGGCGGACCTGGTGCGGCGCACCGCGGAGGCGGAGGCGGGCCGCCACGAGGGTCTGGTGGTGGCCGCGGTGCGGGGCGGGGAACGGGCGGTGCACGGCACGGGCAGCACCGGGGCCGCGGGGACCACCCCGGACGGCGACACGCTGTTCCAGATCGGGTCCGTGACCAAGGTGTTCACGAGCCTCCTCCTCGCGACCGCGGTGGCCCGGGGGGAACTCGCCCTCGACACCCCCGTGGACGGACTGCTCCCCGAGCTGCCCACACCGGCGTCGCAGCCGCCGATCACCCTGGCTCACCTGGCCGGGCACTCCTCCGGGCTCCCCCGCCTGCCGCCCGGCGTGCTGCTGCGCGGGCTGCGCCAGTGGTCCGACCCCTACCGGGGGTTCGGCGTCGACGACCTCGTCGCCGGGTACGGCAGGGTCAGGCCCCGGGCGCGCCCCGGCCGGCGGGTCCGCTACTCCAACTTCGGTGCCGCCCTGCTGGGGCAGGCCCTCGCCCGGCACGCGGGGACCTCCTGGGAGCGGCTCGTCGCCGACGAGATCACCGGACCCCTGGGGCTGCACGACACCGTTCCCGACCCGCGCGCCGACCAGCAGGACCGCCGGGCGACCGGGCACTCCCGGCGCCGCCGGCCGGTGCCCGACTGGGACCTGGCCGCGGTCGCACCGGGCGGCGGGTTGTGGTCGAGCGCGAACGACGTCCTGACCTTCCTCGGTGCGCACCTCGAGCCCGGGACCGGCCCGGTGCCCGACGCGCTGCGCCTGGTGCAGCAGCCGCGGTTCCGGGCGACCCGGTGGCTGCAGGTGTGCCTGGGCTGGATGCTGACCCCGTTGCGGGGTTCCCGGCACTCCGTGCTGTGGCACAACGGTGCCACCGGCGGTTTCTCCTCCTTCGCCGGCTTCCAGCCCGAGCTCGGGGTCGGGGTGGTGGTGCTGACGAACACCGCACGATCGGTGGACCGGGCGGGGATGGCTCTGCTGACCGACCTCGTGAACGGGGCCGGCACCCCCTGAACCGGACCCCCGGTCCCCGTCGGTCGCGGTTCCCCGACGCCGACGGGGCCGGGGTGCCTCAGCGGAGCTCGAACTCCGCCGACGTGCTGGTCCGCAGCGAGCCGCCGACGTCGACGCGGTGGGTGCCGGGGGTCGTGACCCACGTCCCGGTGCGCACGTCGAAGTGCTCCAGCAGGTGCAGGTCGGCCACGTCGGCCGCGCTGAGGGCGATCTCCACGGTGCGCTCCTCCCCGGCGTCGAGCGCGACCCGCTGCCAGCCCACGAGGCGCCGGAACGGTTCGCCCGCGGCGTCGGGCAGCGACAGGTAGGCCTGGGCGACCTCGGTGCCGTCGACCTCGCCGGTGTTGCGCAACGAGAACCGCAGCGTCACCCCGTCCTGCGCTCCGGTCGGGGCGGGGACGACCTCGAGCGGTCCGTACGCGAAGCTCGTGTAGGACAGGCCGTGCCCGAACGGGAACAGCGGCTCGATCCCCTGCGCCTCGTACCAGCGGTGACCGACCTGCAGGCCCTCGGAGTAGTCGACCTGCCGGATCTCGGTGGAACCCTCGGGGCGTTCGGTGCTGCCGTCGGCGAACACGCCCGGGTACTGCTCGGGGGTGTTCGTCGGGGTGTCGGCCAGGGACTTCGGGAACGTCATGGGCAGTTTGCCGGAGGGGTTCACGTCGCCGAACAGCAGCGAGGCGATCGCGGGGCCCTGCTGCTCGCCGGCGTACCAGGTCTCCAGCACGGCGCGGACGTCGGGCAGCCACGGCATCTCGACGGCGGTGCCGGTCTGCAGGACGACGACGGTGTTCGGGTTGGCCCCCGCCACCGCGTCGATCAGGGCGTCCCCGTTCCCGTTCAGCCGCAGGTCGGGGACGTCGGCGAACTCCCCGGCGCGCTGGTACCCGAACACGACGGTGACGTCGGCGTCGGCGGCGGCCGCGGCGGCGGCCTCCAGGTCGGTGCCGTCGGTGAACGTCACCGACGCGCCCTCCTGGCGGGCGCGGTCGCGCAGGGCGGTGTCGGCGGCGACGAGGTTCTCGCACGCCATGGTGGAGTTCCCGCCGAACCGCTCCGGCAGCGGCATGCCGCAGGCGTCGGCCGCGCTGAGGCCGTCGGTGTCCCGGGTCGAGGCGGTGGCGCCGACGACGGCGATCTTCTGCCCCCGTTCGGGCCGCAGCGGCAGGATGCCGTCGTTGGCGAGCAGGACGCTGCCCTGCTCGGCGGTGCGGCGGGCGATCTCGGTGTGGGCGCGGGGGGAGACGTCGGCGCGCGGCCGGGCCGGGAGCGGGTTGTCGAACAGCCCGCCGCGGATGTACGCGGTGACGACGCGGGTGGCGGCCTCGTCGATGCGTGCCTGGGTGATCTGCCCCCGGGTCAGCGCCTCGTCGAGCAGGTACGGGGTGAACCACACCGGCCGGTTGAGTTCCTGGTCGAGCCCGTTCATGAGGGACGCGGCCGTGGAGTGCACGGAACCGAAGTCGGACACCACGTACCCGCGCATCCCGAACTCGTCCTTGAGGACGGTGTTCAGGCGTTCGTCCTCGCAGGCGTAGACGCCGTTGACCTGGTTGAACGAGCACATGACGCTCTCGGGGTCGCCGCGGCGCACCGCGATCTCGAACGGCAGGTCGTAGACCTGCCGCAGCGTCCGCTCGTCGACGTTGGAGGAACTCTCCTCGCGGTCGAGTTCCTGCTCGTTGGCGACGTAGTGCTTGAGGTCGGCCAGGACGCGGCCCTCGGCCTCGATGCCGCGCACGCCGGCCGCACCCAGGACACCGGACAGGACGGGGTCCTCCCCGAGGTACTCGGGGGTGCGCCCGGCCAGCGGGGTGCGGCCGCCGGACAGCCCGGGGGCCAGGATCACGTTCTTCCCCTTGCCGAACGCCTCGTCGGCCTGCGCGACGTGCTTGTCGTAGACGAGCTGCTCGTCCCAGGTGGAGGCGGCGGCGATCGCGGCGGGGAACGCGGTGACCCCGGTGACGTTCCGGACGCCCTCGGGGCCGTCGGTGTAGACGACGGTCGGGGTGCAGGGCAGTTGCGCCGGGTAGCGGACGCCCTGGAAGTCGGTCTGCTGCGGGCTGTTGGCGGGTTGCTCCACGAGCCAGCGGTACTTCTGGTGCTGGCTGCTGGCGGCCAGCAGCGCCGCGGCCCGCTGCTCGGGGGTGCGGGTGCGGTCCATCCACGGCACGTCGCGGCAGGCGGCGGAGGTGGGGGCGTCCGCGGCGGTGGGGGCGGCGGTGGCGGGGGCGCTGGTGACCAGGGGGGCGAGCAGGGCGAGCGTCGTGGCGGCCGTCGTCGTGATCCGGCGGCTGCGGCTGCGGGGGCGGTGGGCGGTGGGGCGGGGCATGACGTCCTCTCCGTCGAGAACTTTAATGGAGCGCTTCAACGCAACCGCGACTGTAGTTGTGCGGTTCCTGTGGGTCAACGCTCCGGGCGGGTGAGTTCCCCACCGCCTCGGGGTTCGGACGTGCGTAGGATCCACCGGTGGGATCGATGAGGACGTCGCGCAGCCGGGACCGTTCACCGAGCATGGTGGAAGTCGCTGCCGCCGCAGGGGTTTCGGTGGGCACGGTCTCCAACGCCCTGAACCACCCCCAGCGGGTCCGCCCGGAGACGCTGGCCAGGGTCCACGCCGCCGTCGAGCGGCTGGGGTTCTCCCGGGCCGGGGCCCGCCCGGTCCGGACCAACCCGAGCATGGTCGAGGTCGCCGCCGCCGCGGGGGTTTCGGTGGGCACGGTCTCCAACGCCCTCAACCACCCCGAGCAGGTCCGCCCGGCCACCCTCGCCCGGGTCCGCGACGCCATCGAGCGGCTGGGTTTCACGCCCAACGCCAACGCCCGCTCGCTGGCCGGGGGGGAGAACCGGACCATCGGCCTGGTCGTCGTCGACCTGGGGAACACGTTGTTCGTGGACATCGCCCGCGGCGCCCAGCGCGAGGCCGCGGGCCGGCGCGAGAACCTGCTGGTGACCAACAGCGACCGCGACGACGCCCAGCAGGACGCCCACCTGGACCTGTTCGAGAGCGCCCGGGTGCGGGGGGTGGTGCTGGCGCCGCTGAGCGACCCGTTCGCGGGGATCCAGCGGGTCCGCCGGCACGGGACGCCGCTGGTCGTCGTCAACTACGACGACGGCCGCCAGGACTGCTGCACGGTCCTGGTGGACAACGAGCGCGTCGGGTACCTCGCCGCCCGGCACATGATCGACCTGGGGCGGCGCCGGCTGGCGTGGGTCAGCGAGCTGAACGACCTGCAACCGGTGCACGAGCGGCAGGCCGGGGTCCGGCGCGCGGTGCGCGAGGCCGGCCGCGCGGTCGGTCTCGTCGAGCTGGACACCGAGGCCCTCGGGGAGAACTCCGGCAGCCACGTCGTCGAGGAGGTCCTGGCCCTGCCCGCCCGCCGGCGACCCGACGCCCTGATCGCGGTCACCGACATGCTGGGGGCCTCCGTCGTCGAAGCCCTCCAGGGCGCCGGCCTGTCGGTGCCCGGGGACATCGCCGTCATGGGCTGCGACCACGACGCGCGCGCCTGGGGCGGGGCGGTCCCGCTGACGACGGTGCGGCTGGAGGGCGAGGAGATGGGCGCGGCGGCGGTCCGGCTGCTCGCCGAGGAGGTGGCCGAGGGTGTCGACCACGTCCACCGCCGGGTGGTCGTGCAGCCGTCGCTGCTGGTGCGCGAGAGCAGCGCGGGGCGCGCGCCGCGCTGAACCCGGACGGGGGTTGACGCGCCGGGTGACAGCTCGTACTTTTCCGTCAGGAACGTAATGAAGCGTCTCACTCAATCGCACCACCCGACCCGTGACCGTCTCGACGAGGAGACCCCCGTGGCCCACCGCACCGGCCGTTCGCCCCGCACCCTCCGTGTCCTGGCCGCCCTCAGCCTGACCCCGCTCGTGCTGACCGCCTGCAGCGCCGGCAGCCTCGGTTCCTCCGACGAGGGCGGCGACAGCGGCGCCACCACGATCACCTTCCTCGTCGACAACGCCCCGCAGACGGTCTCCACCGCCGAGGCGCTCGCCGAGGCCTTCAACGGCTCCCAGCCCGACGTCCGCGTCGAGGTGGAGACCCGCCCCCAGGGCGGCGAGGGCGACAACCTCGTCAAGACCCGCCTCCAGACCGGCAGCATGGACGACGTCTTCGCCTACAACAGCGGCTCGCTCTTCCAGCAGCTCGCCCCCGCCACGACCCTCACCCCGCTGACCGGCGAGAGCTTCCTCGACGCCGTCGACGACAGCTTCGACCCCCAGGTCAGCGTCGGCGACGACGTCTACGGCGTCCCGATGGGCACCGCCTTCGGCGGTGGCGTCCTCTACAACCGGGCCGTGTACCAGCAGCTCGGCCTCCAGGTGCCGAAGACCTGGGCGGAGTTCATCGCCAACAACGAGAAGATCAAGGCCGCCGGCATCGCCCCGGTCATCCAGACCTACGGCGAGACGTGGACCTCCCAGCTCCTCGTCCTCGGCGACTTCCACAACGTCGCCGCGGCCAACCCCTCGTTCGCCGAGGACTACACCGCCGGCAAGGCCAAGTACGCCACCGACCCGGCCGCGATCAAGGGCTTCCTGCACACCCAGGAGATCCACGACAAGGGCCTGACGAACGCCGACTTCGCCTCGGCCAAGGTCGAGGACGGCATCCGCACCCTCGCCGCCGGCGAAGGCGCCCACTACCCCCTGCTGTCGGCGAACGTCGCCACCATCCTCAGCGTCGCCCCCGAGAAGATCGGCGACATCGGGTTCTTCGCCCTCCCCGGCGACGACGCCGCCACCAACGGCCTCACCGCGTGGTTCCCCGGCGGGGTCTACGTGCCGAAGTCGACGACCGGCGACAAGCTCGACGCGGCCAAGCAGTTCCTCACCTACCTGACCACCGCGGACGCCTGCGACATCCAGTCCGAGCAGAGCGTGCCCACCGGCCCCTACCTCGTCGACGGCTGCGAACTGCCCGGGGACGTCCCGCAGGTCACCAAGGACGTCAGCGCCTACTTCGACTCCGGTGCGCAGTCCCCGGCGCTGGAGTACGTCTCGCCGATCAAGGGCCCGGCGCTGGAGCAGATCCTCGTCGAGGTCGGTTCCGGCATCCGCTCCGCGCAGGACGGCGCCGCCCTCTACGACCAGGACGTCCAGAAGCAGGCCCAGCAGCTCGGCCTCGAGGGCTGGTGACTGAAGCCCGACCCCGTCCAGGAAGGTGAACACCGTGGCCGCCACGACGTCCGCACCCGCCACCCGGGCCTCGACCCCACCGGTCCGCCGTCGCGGCCGCAGCCCCTACCCGGGCTGGTTCTACCTGCCCGCCGCGATCGTCTACGGGGTGCTGTTCCTCGTCCCGACGCTGCTGTCGCTGTACTTCAGCATGACGCGCTGGACGATCTTCACCTCGGAGTTCACCGGGTTCGACAACTTCGTCCAGTTCTTCTCCGAACCCGCCCTGACCAAGGGGTTCGTCAACACGTTCGTCTACGCCGCGATCACCTCCGGCGCCAAGGTCGTCCTCGGCCTGGCGCTGGGGATGCTCCTGACCTCCCAGATCGTCGGGCGAGGGTTCCTGCGCGCCGTGGTGTTCTTCCCCGTGCTGGTCTCCAGCGTCGGGGTCGGCATCACCTTCCAGGTCCTGATGAACCCCTCCAAGGGCGCCATCAACGCCGCCCTCGGCGTCATCGGCATCGACGGCCCCGGCTGGCTGACCGACCCCTCCCTGGCGCTGTTCTCCGTCGCGATGGTCGACGTCTGGAAGGGCGTGGGGCTGGCCACGCTGATCTACATGGCCGGCATCGTCTCCATCCCCAAGGAGTACTACGAGGCGGCCAAGGTCGACGGGGCCGGGTCGTGGACGCTGTTCCGCAACGTCGTCTTCCCGCTGTCGTGGCCGGCGACGTCCACCGTCGTCACGCTCTCGCTGATCGGCGGCCTGCGGTCCTTCGACCTCATCTGGGCCATGACCAAGGGCGGCCCCGGGTTCACCTCCGACGTCATCGCCAGCGTCATCTACAAGCAGTACCAGGCCGGGTTCTACGGGTTGTCCACCGCCGGCAACGTCATCCTCTTCGTCGCGGTCATCGCCATCGTCTTCCCGCTGACCCGGCTGCTGGCCCGCAAGGAGGTCGAGCTGTGAGCGCCACCGTCTCCTCCCGCCCGGACGCGGCGGCGGCCCCGGTGCGGCGCGGCGGAGGCCGCGTCGGCGGCCCCCGCGCCTCCCTCTACCGCTACGGCGTCGGCGGCCTGGCGATCCTCGTCAGCCTCGTCGTGTTCGTCGTCCCGTTCGCGTTCATCGTGCTCGTCGCGGCGATGGACGCCCGGCAGGCCGGGGAGTTCCGCTTCGCCTGGCCCCGTGAACCCCAGGTGTGGCAGAACCTCGTCGAGGTCGTCCAGACCCGGGACTACCTGCTGGTCATCGCCTTCATCAACTCCATCGTCCTGACCGTGGCCAGCGTGACGATCATGGTCGTCCTGGGCGCGATGGTCGCCTTCGTCCTCCAGCGCCGGAAGTCCCGGGTGACCGCCCTGGTGAACTTCCTCGTCCTGGCCGGGCTCGTCATGCCGCCCGCGGTGGTCCCCACCATCTGGGTCCTGCAGCGCCTGGGGATGTTCGGCACCATGCCCGGGCTGATCCTCGTCGAGGTGGCCTTCGGCCTGTCGTTCACGATCCTGCTGTTCCGGGCGTTCATCTCCACCATCCCCCGCGAGCTCGACGAGGCCGCGGTCCTCGACGGCGCCGGGCCGCTGCGGCTGTTCTTCCGCATCGTCCTGCCGCTGCTGCGCCCCGTCCTCGTCACGGTCGTCCTCGTCCAGTCGGTGACGGTGTTCAACGACTTCCAGACCCCGCTGTACTTCCTGCCCGGCGACGCCGGAGCCACCGTCCAGCTCACCCTGTTCAACTTCCAGAGCCAGAACGTGTCCTCGTACAACCTGCTGTTCATGGACGTGCTGCTCATCACGATCCCGCCGCTGGTGCTGTACCTGTTCTTCAACCGCCAGATCGTCGCCGGCATGACCTCCGGCGCGGTCAAGGGCTGACCCCACCCCGTGATCGGAACCCCCGTGCCCCACCGCCCCGACGTCACCCTCACCGACCTGCGCGCCGAGCACGGCCGGCCCGCGCTCGGCCTGGGCACCGCCCGCCCCCGCCTGTCCTGGATCGCCCGGCCCGCCGGCCCGACCCCGCCCGCGTGGCGGCAGACCGACCACGAGGTGCGCGTCACCGCCCTGCCCGCCGTCCCCGGCGCGGGACCGCGCACCTGGACCAGCGGGCGGACCGGGTCCGGCGACAGCGTGCTCGTGCCGTGGCCGGCGCCCGACCTCGGCTCGCGCGAACGGGTCCGCGTGCAGGTCCGGGCCTGGAGCGCGGACCACCCCGACCCCACCGCGTGGAGCGCGCCGCTGGAGGTCGAGACCGGCCTGCTGCACCCCGGCGACTGGACCGCCGTCCCCGTCGGCCCGGACTGGGACGCCGAACCCGGCACCGACCACCGCCCCGCCCTGCTGCGCCGGGAGTTCCACCTGCCCGGCCCGGTCGCCCGCGCGCGGCTGCACGTCACCGCGCACGGCGTCCACGAGGTCGAGGTCAACGGTGCCCGCGTCGGCGACGAGGTCCTCGCGCCGGGCTGGACGAGCTACCACCACCGGCTGCGGCACCGCACCCACGACGTCACCGCGCACCTGCGCGAGGGGGCGAACGCGCTCGGGGCGTGGCTGGCCGACGGCTGGTACCGCGGCCGCTACGGCACCCACGGCGGCAACCACGACCTGTACGGCACCCGCACCGCGCTGATCGCCCAGCTCGAGGTCGACCTGGCCGACGGCCGTCGCGTCGTCGTCACCACGCACCCCGGCGCCGGGACCGACGGCGGCGCGTGGCGCGCCGCGCACGGCCCGATCACCGCCGCCAGCCTCTACGACGGCGAGGAGTTCGACGCCCGGCTGGCCGTCCCGGGGTTCTCCCGCCCCGGGTTCGACGACTCCGCCTGGGCCGGGGTGCGCGGGTACGAGCGCGACCCGGCGACCCTGGTGGCCGCGCAGGGCCCGCCGGTGCGCTGCACCCGGGAACTGCTGCCGGTGGCGGTGCTCACCACGCCCTCGGGCCGGACGGTCCTGGACTTCGGGCAGAACCTCGCCGGCCGGGTGCGGATCCGCGTCCGCGGGAACGCCGGGGACCGCGTGCGGCTGCGCCACGCCGAGGTCCTGCAGGACGGGGAGCTGTGCACCCGGCCGCTGCAGCGGGCCCGCGCCACCGACACCTACGTCCTGGCCGGGGACCCGGCCGGGGAGGAGTGGGAACCGCGCTTCACGATGCACGGGTTCCGCTACGTCGAGGTCACCGGCTGGCCCGGGCGCCTCGGCGAGGGCGACGTCGTCGCGCGCGTCCTGCACTCCGACCTGGAGCGCACCGGCTGGTTCACGTGCTCCGACGAACGGCTGAACCGCCTGCACGAGAACGTCGTGTGGTCCATGCGCTCGAACTTCGTCGACGTGCCCACCGACTGCCCGCAGCGCGACGAGCGGCTCGGCTGGACCGGGGACGTGCAGGTGTTCGGCCCCACCGCGTCCTTCCTCTACGACGTGGGGGGTTTCCTGGCGAGCTGGCTGGCCGACGTGGCGGTCGAGCAGCTGCCCGACGGCACCGTCCCCTGGTACGTGCCGATGATCCCCGCGGAGTTCTGGGACCCGCCGCAGCCCGGCGCGCTCTGGGGCGACGTCGCGGTGCTGCTGCCCGCGGTGCTGCACGAGCGGTTCGGCGACACCGGCGTCCTGCGCCGCCAGTACGCCTCCGCCCGCGCCTGGGTGGACCTCGTCGAACGCCTCGCCGGGCCCACCCGGCTGTGGGACACCGGCGTGCAGCTGGGCGACTGGCTCGACCCGGCGGCCCCGCCGGAGGAACCGGCCGCGGCCCGCACCGACCGGTACCTCGTGGCGACCGCCTACTACGCGCACTCCGCCCGCACCCTGGCCCGGATCGCCGAGGTGCTGGGGGAGGAGGCCGACGCGGCCCGCTACGCGCGGCTGGCGGCCGAGGTCCGCGAGGCGTTCACCCGCGAGCACGTCCGCGCCGACGGCCGGCTGTCCAGCGACGCCCAGACCGCCTACGCCCTCGCCATCGCGTTCGACCTGGTGGACGGGCCGCAGCGCGAGGCCGCCGGGCGCCGCCTGGCCGAGCTCGTCGCGCAGGACGGCAACCGCGTCGCCACCGGTTTCGCCGGCGTGAACCTCGTCGCCGACGCCCTCACCCGCACCGGCCACGACACCACCGCGTTCGCGCTGCTCACCGAGACCGGCTGCCCCTCCTGGCTGTACCAGGTGTCGATGGGCGCGACGACGACGTGGGAGCGGTGGGACTCGCTGCTGCCCGACGGGACCGTCAACCCCGGGCACATGACGAGCTTCAACCACTACGCGCTCGGGTCGATCGCGGACTGGGTGCACCGCACCGTCGCCGGGCTCGCCCCGGCCGCCCCCGGGTACCGGCGCCTGCTGGTCCGGCCCCGCCCCGGCGCGGACCTCACCGCCGCCGCGGCCCGCCACGAGACCCCCCACGGTCCGGCCGCCGTCGCCTGGCACCGTCGCGACGGCGAACTCGTCGTCGACGTCGACGTCCCCCTCGGGGTCACCGCCACCGTCGACCTGCCCGGCCACCCGGCCGTCGAGGTCGGCGCCGGGCACCACCGCTTCGCGGTCCCGGACGCGCCCGCCGCCCCGCCCGCCGCCGGCGCCCCCAGCGCGCTGCAGCCGGCCTGAACCCCCCACACGCACGGAGGAACCCCATGCCCACCTGGCAGGCCACGATGATCGCCGCGGACGGCGACGCCGACCGCGACGGCGCCCCGCTGCTGCGGCGCCGGTTCACCCTCGACGACGGCCACGGCGAGGTCGCCCGCGCCGTCCTGCACGTCACCGCCCAGGGCGTCGTCGAGACGTTCCTCGACGGGCAGGACGTCTCCGGCGACGTCCTCAGCCCCGGGTGGAGCAGCTTCGAGTGGCGGCTGCGCTACCGCACCCACGACGTCACCGCGTCGCTGACCGGCGGGCCCGAGCACGTCCTGGGGCTGGCCCTGGGCAACGGGTGGTTCCGCGGCCGGCTCGGCTGGAACGGCGGCCGCGCCTACTACGGCGACGACCTCGCCGGGTTCGCGCAGCTGGAGGTGACGTTCGCCGACGGGCACGTCCAGACCGTCGTCACCGACGGGACCTGGGAGTCGCACGCCTCCGCGGTCACCGCGAACGACCTCTACGACGGGCAGGACGTCGACGCCCGCCTGCTGGACCCGGCGTGGGCCACCGCCGGGGGCTCGCGCGAGGGCTGGGGCGGGGTGCGGGCCGTGGAGTTCGACACCGCGCTGCTCACCGAGCACGTCGGGCCCCCGGTGCGCCGCCAGGAAGTCCTGCCCGCGCAGCGCGTGTGGACGTCCCCGTCGGGGAAGACGCTGGTGGACTTCGGGCAGAACCTCGTCGGGTGGCTGCGGTTCACCGTGCAGGGCGAGGCGGGCCGGGTCGTCACCCTGCGCCACGCCGAGGTGCTGGAGGACGGGGAACTGGGCGTGCGCCCGCTGCGCACCGCCAAGGCCACCGACACGTTCACCCTCTCCGGCGGCCGCGACACCTTCGAGCCCACGTTCACGTTCCACGGGTTCCGCTACGCCGAGGTCACCGGGTGGCCCGGGGAACTGCGCGCCGACGACCTCGAAGCCGTCGTCGTGCACTCCGAGCTCGAACGCACCGGCGAGTTCGAGTGCTCCGACGAGATGCTGAACCAGCTGCACCGCAACGTGGTCTGGGGCACGAAGGGGAACTTCCTCGACGTCCCCACCGACTGCCCGCAGCGCGACGAACGACTCGGCTGGACCGGTGACCTCGCCGTGTTCGCCCCCACCGCGGCGTACCTGTACGACGTGAAGGGTTTCCTGCGCGACTGGATGCGCGACCTGGCCGCCGAGCAGACCGCCCGCGACGGCCTCGTCGCGTTCGTCGTCCCCGACGTCCTGAAGTACGTCCCGCCCATCGGGGCGTTCCCCGACCCCGACAGCACCGCCGTCTGGTCCGACGTGGCGGCCTGGTTGCCGTGGGCTCTGTGGGAGGCGTACGGCGACCGCGAACTGCTCGCCGAGCACTACCCGGCGATGACCGCCCACGTCGAACGGGTCCTGACCCTGCTGTCCCCGCAGGGGCTGTGGGACACCGTGTTCCAGTTCGGCGACTGGCTCGACCCCGACGCCCCGCCGGAACGTCCCGCCGACGCCAAGGCCGACAAGGGCGTCGTCGCCACCGCCTGCCTGTTCCGCTCGCTGCGCACCGTCGCCGACGCCGCCCGCGTCCTGGGGCACGCGGCCGACGCCGACCGGTTCGACGCCGACGCCGAACGGGTCCGCGCGGCCTTCCTGGAGCACTACGTCGACGAGCAGGGCCTCGTGCTGTCCGACTGCGCCACCGTCTACGCGCTCGCGATCGAGTTCGGGCTGCTGACCGGGGCGCAGCGGGACTGGGCCGGGCAGCGCCTGGCCGAGATCGTCGAGAAGGCCGGGTACCGCGTCTCCACCGGTTTCGCCGGGACCCCCTACGTCACCGGGGCGCTGTCCAGCACCGGTCACCTCGACGCGGCCTACCGGCTGCTCACCGAGCGGGAGTGCCCGTCGTGGCTGTACCCGGTGACGATGGGCGCCACGACGATCTGGGAGCGGTGGGACTCCATGCTGCCCGACGGGTCCATCAACCCCGGGGAGATGACCAGCTTCAACCACTACGCCCTGGGCGCGGTCGCCGACTGGATGCACCGGGTCGTGGCGGGGCTGTCCCCGCTGGAACCGGGCTACCGCCGGGCCCTCGTCGCCCCGCGCCCCGGCGGCGGCCTGACGTGGGCGCGCGGTTCCCTGCGCACCCCCCACGGGAACCTCGCGGTGCGCTGGGAGCAGGGCGAGGCCGGTCTGTCCGTCGACGTGGAGGTCCCCGCCGGGACGACCGCGGTGCTGCGCCTGCCCGGTGAGGCCGACCGCGAACTGCCCGCCGGGACCCACCGCGTCACGGCGACCACCCCCGCGCCCTGACCGCCCTCCCGCGGCGACCGAGGGCCCACGTGCCCTCGGTCGCCGCGGGGGCGGGCGGTCTCAGGCCTCGTACCAGGGCGACAGGACCGCGCGGGCCAGGGTGTGCCCGGACATCGTGAACCCCAGGAACGCCGGGGTCGCCCCGCGCCCCACCCCGATCCGCGCCACGTCGAGGGCGTGCACGGCGATCCAGTACGTGTGCGGTCCGTGGCCCGCCGGCGGGGCCGCCCCCAGGTAGCGGGCCAGGCCCGCGTCGTTGGCGAGCTGCCACGCCCCGGCGGGCAACCCCGCGCCGTCCTCGTCGCCGGCCCCGGCGGGCAGCGACGTCGTCGTGGCGGGGACGTCGACGAGGGCCCAGTGCCAGAACCCGCTGCCGGTGGGGGCCGAGGGGTCGTGGACGGTGACGGCGAAGCTCTTCGTGCCCGCCGGGAAACCCGACCAGGACAGGTGCGGGCTGGTGTCGGTCCCGCCCGCGCCGAAGATCCCGGAAGCCTGCGCGAGCGGCATCCGGGCGCCGTCGGCGACGTCGAGGCTGGTGAGGGTGAACGCCGGGACGTCGACGATCGCGGTGTACGGGTTCGGGGAGCCGGTGGTGACGGTCACGGTGACCTCCTGGTGGTGGGTGGGTTCAGCGGGCGGTGGGGACGAGGACCATCCGGAAGCGGGCCAGGCCCGCCACCATCCGGTCGTAGGCGGCGGGGGCGTCCTCGAGGGGGACCTCCTCGACGAGGGCGCGGACGCCGGTGAGCTGCGCGAAGGCGAGGGTGTCCTCGACGTCGGTGGCGATCCCCGACGGGTGCCCGACGACGCTGCGGGCGGGCCCGATGAGCTGCATCGGGCTCACCGGCATCGGGTCCTGCTCGACGCCGATGACCAGCAGTTCCCCGCCGTCGCCGAGGCCGTCGAGGGCCTGCACCATCGCCGCCGAGCTCGCGGCCGTGGCCAGCGCGCCCCGGGGCCGGCCCAGCGCGCGCAGCGCCGCGGGGACGTCCTCGACGGTGGAGTCGACGTAGTGGTGGGTGCCGAGCTCGTGGGCCAGGGCGCGCTTGCCCTCGCCGCGGGCGACCGTGACCACCCGCATCCCCATCGCGGCGGCGAACTGCACCCCCAGGTGCCCCAGGCCGCCGAGCCCGACGACGGCCACGGTGTCCCCGGCCCGCAAGCCGCTGCGCCGCAGCGCGTTGTAGACGGTGACCCCGGCGCAGGCCAGCGGCGCGGCCTCCACGGCGGTGAGCCCGTCGGGGATCCGGGCCAGCGCGTTGGCGGGCACGAGCAGCGCCTCGGCGTACCCGCCGGGGTAGGCGACGCCGGGGATCTGCGTGTTCTCGCAGTGGATGAAGGTGCCGCGCCGGCACGGGTCGCACCAGCCGCAGTGCCCGCCGTACCAGCCGACGGCGACGCGGTCCCCGACCCGCCAGGGCCGCACCCCCTCCCCGACGGCCTCGACGCGACCGGCGATCTCGTGGCCGGGGACGACGGGGAAGATCGAGGGGCCGAAGGCGCCGCCGAGGACCTTGGAGTCGGTGTGGCAGACGCCGCTGGCCTCCACGCTCACCCGGACGTGGCCGGGCAGGGGGTCGGGGACCTCGCGGTCGACGAGGCGCAGCGGGGCGCCGGGGCTGTCGGAGACGACGGACCGGACGGCGGTTCGGGTGGTCACGGGGGGAGCTCCTGGTTCTGCGGGTGGGTTTCAGGCGAGCCGGTCGAGGGCGGCGAGGACACCGGGGTCCAGGTCGAGGCCGTCCGCGGCGAGGTTCTGCGCCAGGTGGTCGAGGGAGGAGGTGCCCGGGATGGGCAGGACGGCGGGGGAGCGGTGCAGCAGCCACGCCAGCGCCAACTGCGACGGCGTCGCGCCGGTCGAGGCGGCCAGCCGCGCCAGCGGGCCGTCCGGGTCGGCGAGCCGCCCGGTGGCCAGCGGGAACCACGGGATGAAACCCACCCCGCGCGCCGCGACGTGGCGCAGCAGCGGTTCGGCCGACCGCTCGGCGAGGTTGTAGAGGTTCTGCACGGTGGCGATCGGGGTGAGGGCCGCGGCCGCCTCGAACTGCCCGACGCTCACCTCCGACAGGCCCAGGTGGCGGACCTTCCCCGCGTCGCGCAGCTCGGCCAGCGTCCCGATCTGGTCGGCCAGCGGGACCCGCGGGTCCACGCGGTGCAGTTGCAGCAGGTCGATCCGTTCCACCCCGAGGCGGCGCAGGCTGTCCTCGACGGCGGCGCGCAGGTGCTCGGGCCGCCCGTCGGGCGCCCACCGGCCCGGGCCGGGACGGGTGAACCCCACCTTCGTGGCGACGACGATGCCGTCGTAGGGGTGCAGGGCCTCGCGCAGCAGGTCCTCCGCGACGCCCGGACCGTAGGAGTCGGCCGTGTCGAACAGGTCGACGCCGGAGTCGGCGGCGCGGCGCAGCACGGCGAGCGCCGCGGCGCGGTCGCGCGGTGGCCCCCACACGCCGGGACCGGGCAGCTGCATGGTGCCGTAGCCGAGGCGGCGGACGGTGAGGTCGCCGCCGACGGTGAACGTCGCGGCGGGGCGGGTGGGGGCTGCGGGGTCGGTGGTGGTCACGGGGTTCCTCCAGGGGTTTCGGGGGTTCCAGGGGTGCAGGGGCTCGGGGTTTCCCGGCGGCCGGGCAGGACGGTGGCGGTGGCGGCGAGCAGGGCCAGGACGACGACGGCGACCGCGTACTCGCGCGTCGTGGGCAGCAGCCCGTCGTGGACGGACAGGGCACCGGCCAGGACGGCGGGCAGCCCCAGGCCGAGGTACGCCGCCACGTACAGCGAGGACAGCACCCCGGCCCGCTGGCCGGGCCGGGCGCGGGGGACGACGGTGCGGATGCCGCCCTGGAAACCGGCGCCGAACCCGACCCCGGCGACGGCGGTTCCGGTGAAGAACAGGGCCCGCGCCAGGCCCGGCGGCCCGGCCGACAACGCGGTGACGGTGAGGGCCATGCCGACGGTCAGCGCGGCGGCCGCGACGAGCACGCACGTCCGGGCCGCGGTCGTGCGCAGCAGCAGGACGCAGACCGCCGCGACGGCGGTCTGGAGGAACAGCGTCGCCGAACCGGCCACCGGTGAACCCCAGCCGAACGCGGCGCGCACCACGGCCGGGGCCAGGGAACCGTAGAACCCGGCCAGCGCCCACACCGCGAACACGATCGGCGCGCCCGCGGCGAACGCGCCGCGCAGTTCGGCCGGTACCGCGACGCGGGGGACCAGCGACGCCCGCGCCTCCTGCAACCGGTCGGGCCGCAACGGCACGGTCTCCGGCGAGCGGAGCACCGCGACGAGCTGGACGACGTAGACGGCCAGCAGGACCAGGTACACCAGGTGCGTCGGCCAGGGCAGGAACCCGACCACGGCCGCCGCCAGCAGCGCGCCCGCGGCCGTCCCCACCGGCGGCGCGACGGAGTTCACGACGGCGCCGCGGCGAGGGTCCACGTCCAGCGCCAGACCTCCCGCGGCGCCCACCGCGGCCCCGGTCGACAGGCCCTGCAGGACCCGCCCGGCGATCAGTCCCGGGACCCCCGGCGCGGTGGCCAGGACGAGCATCGCCACGATCTGCACGGCGAGCGCACCGGCCAGCACGGGCCGGCGGCCCAGGTGGTCGGACAGGCGACCCAGCACGAGGAGGGAGGCGAGGACGGCGAGCGCGTAGACGCCGAACACGACCGTCGTGGTGGTCGCGGAGAAACCCCAGTGCTGCGCGTACGTCCCGTACAGCGGGGTGGGGGCGCTGGAGGAGGCGAGGACGGTGACGGTGATCGAGGCCGCCGCCAGCGGCGAGGACCGGGTGGGCACGGTCAGGCCGGCGCCGGGCCGGTCTCGACGCGGACGTCGTCGAGGTCGATGGAGACGATCACGGGGTCGGGGACGGGGTTCCCGTCGGGGTCGCGGACGAAGATGCGGCGGCGGGTCGCCAGGACGAGCCCGTCGTGCTCCTCGAAACCGTCCGCGAGGTGGACGCTGGGGGAGCCGCCGGCGATGTCGACGTCGTAGTCGCGGCGGCGCAGCAGGCCGTCGCGGTCGACGTGGACGGTCTGCACGGCGGAGTGGGTCGCCAGGGACGCCGGGTAGGTGACCCGCAGCCGGTCGAACGTCTCCCCGCGCTCGGTCCAGGTGCCGTGCTCCTCGGTCCGCACCCCGGGCAGGGTCAGCGACCAGGGTTCGGTGAGGTACGTCCACATGGCGTACCCGGAGAAGTAGGCCAGTTGCGCCGGGGTCCACGGGGTCTCCAGGACGTGCCCGGCGAAGGAGGCGCGCGGGTCCTCCAGCTCCTCGACGACCTCGTCCTCCCCGTCGTCGGTCCGGTCGCCCGTCTCCAGGACGACCCGGTCGGGGGTGGTGGTGCTGCGCAGGCCCTGCGGGCCGAACGGGGCCTGCGTCGTCCACTCCTCGTGCACGCGGACGGTGGTGCGGGCGTCGTCGAGCAGGCCGCGCACGCCCTTGACGTCCCACAGCACGCCGCCGAAGCGGTGGTGCACGGACACGGTCCGCGTGCGACGCCAGTTCTCGGCGCCGCCGTGGGCCGCGAGCAGCCGGTCCAGGGTGCTGGCCACGGTGGTTCCTTCCGTCCGGGGTGGGGTTCACCCGGGACGTTAGGGACGGCGGGGGCTGCCAGGCATCGGTAGGACGACCAGTCCCCGGCGCGACCGCTCAGCCGGGCAGGTCGGGGCCGAGGGCCCCGACGAGCTGGGAGCGCCGCGTCACGTGGAGCTTGGCGAAGGCGTGCGAGAGGTGCGAACCCACCGTCCGGTGCGACAGGTACACCTGGTCGGCGATCTCCTTGTTCGACAGCCCCTGCGCGGCCAGGCGCACCACCAGCAGTTCCTGCGGCGTGAGCGAGCGCACCGCCTCCTCCCGCCCCCCGGCGGGGACGACGACGGCCGCGCCGGCGGCCCGCAGCTCCTGCCGGGCGCGGTCGGCCAGCGGCAGGACCCCGTGCGCCTCGAAGGACCGCAGCGCGGCGGCCAGTTCCTGCCGCGCCTCGGTGATGCGGCGGCCGCGGCGCAGCCACTCCCCGTGGTGCAGGCGGGTGCGGGCCAGGTCCAGGTCGGCGCCCGCCCCGGCGCGGCGGCCGTGCGCGAGCGCCGCCTCGTAGTGGGTGCCGGCGACGTCGTCGGCGGCGACGAGGGCCCGGGAACGTTCCACCAGCAGCGCCAGGTGCGCCGACCCGCCCGTCCCGGCCACGGCGGACGCGGTGCGGGCCCACTCCTCGACGAGGTCGGGGCGGCCGGTGCGGGCCGCGGGTTCGGCCAGGTCGGCCCCGGCCCACAGCGCGACGGGGCCGTTGACGGCGGTCCGGGCCAGGTCGGCCAGCGCGTCGGCGTGCCGCCCGTCCAGGAGGGCCGCGACGCCCGCCGCCCACGCGGTGCTCGCCGCGACCCGCGCGAAACCGGCCGCCCCCGGCAGGGCGCGGGCCTCGTCCAGGGCGCGCTGGGCGCGGTCCCGTTCCCCGCGCCAGGCGCGCGCCCGCGCGGTCACCGTCGCGGCCATCGCCGCCACGACCGGCAGGTCGAGGTCCAGTCCCAGCCGGTACGCCTGCTCGGCGTCGGTGAGGGCGCCGGTGAGGTCGCCCAGCCCGGCCCGCGGGCTGGCCCGCCCGCACAGGGCGATGACCTCGTCGCTGCTGCGGGCGGTGGCGTGGTGCACGTCCACCCCGGTGGTCCAGCACAGCTCCGCCGTGGCGAGGTCCCCGGCCTCCTCGGCGGAGAACGCCAGCGCGTTGAGCAGGACGCCGTCGACGTCGGGCGCCTCGGCGCGGAAGCGGTCCACGACGTCGCGGTCCAGGCGGGCGCCGGGGACCACCAGCGCCAGGCCGACGTCGCGCAGCGCGCTGCCCGGCACGGTCGGGGTGTCGCGCAGCGCGGTGTGCACGGCGGCGCGCACCGGCGGCGGTTCCTGCAGGACGTGGCAGCGCGTGGCCGCCCACACGAGGACCTCCAGCCGGTCCCGGGCGTCGGGTTCGCCCTCGGCCAGGGCCACCAGCTCGGAGGTGCTGCGGCCGCGGTGGTCGGCGGTCATGCTGAGGACCCAGTCGGTGCGCGCGGCCCGGCGGACCGTCGCGCGCAGGGCCGGGGACGTCACCGCGCGGGCCTCGGCGAGCAGGGCGGCGGCCTCCACCGAGGCCCCGGCGCGGCGGGCGGCTTCCGCGGCGGCGGTGAGGTGGCGCGCGCGGTCGTCGCGGTCGGGGGTGAGCGCCGCCGCCCGCCGCCAGGCCGCGGCGGCCTCGGTGCCGGCGCCCTGCCGGGCCGCGGTCTCGGCGACGGCGGCGAGTTCCGCCGCCGCTCCGGGGTCCCAGCCGACCGCCGCGGAAGCCCGGTGCATGGCGCGGCGCGCGGGGTGGCGGGTGACCGCGGCGAGGGCGCCGTGGGCGGCGGCCCGCGCGACGGAGCCGGCCGCGTCGTACAGGGCCGACCCGACCAGCGGGTGCCGGAACTCGAAGCGGTCGCCGGTGCCGCGCAGGAGCCGGGCCCGTTCGGCGGGGTCGAGGTCGCCCGCGGACAGCCCGAGGCCGCCGAGCGCCTCGAACACCTCCTGCCGGGTGGCGTCCTCCCCGGCGGCGACGACGAGCAGCGCGTGGCGGGTGGGGCCGGGCAGTTCCTCGACCTCCCCGAGGAACGTCTCCTCCAGCCGCCGGCTCATCGGCACCCGGGTCCCGGCGCGCGCGGCCCGGTCGGTCCGGGCGTGCGCCGTCGCCAGCTCGGTCAGGGCCAGCGGGTTGCCCAGCGCTTCGCGCAGGACCACGCGGCGCCGCTCGCCGGGCAGGCCGGGGGTGCGGGCGGCGACGAGGGCCTCGGCGTCGGCCGGGGTGAGCGGTTCCAGCGCCACGGTCTCGGGGAAGGCGCGGTCGCGCTCGCGGCTGGTGGCGAGCAGCAGGACCGGCAGTTCCCGCAGGCGCTGCGGCAGGAACGTCAGCACCTCCACCGTCGAGCGGTCCAGCCAGTGCAGGTCCTCGACCAGGAGCAGCAGCGGCCCGTCCTGGGCGGCCTCCTCCAGGACCCCGAGGGCGGCCAGCGACAGCAGCAGCCGGTCCGGGGCGGTGCCCTCGGCGGCGCCGAACACCACCCGCAGGGCCTGGCGCTGGCGCGGGGGGAGGGCTTCGAGGCGGTCCAGCACGGGGTGCAGCAGCTCGTGCAGGCCGGCGAAACCCGTTGCGGCGCCGCGCACCCCGCGGCAGCGCAGGACGCGGGTCCCGGCCGCGGCGGCCTCGGCCGTCAGCGCCTCGACGAGCGCGGTCTTGCCGATCCCGGCCTCGCCCTCGACGAGGACGCCGGACCCGTGGCCGGTGCGGGCACCGGTCAGCAGGGCCCGCAGCCGGGCGGTCTCCTCCTGGCGGCCGACCAGGCCGGTGGCGGGGTGCTCGGGCATCCTGGCGATCCTAGGTCGGCCGGGGAGCGGGTCGGGTCAGTCCGCGAGCAGGCGCCGCACGGCGTCGACGACGACCTCGCGGCGGTGCCGCGCGGTGGCGCCGGCGCGCAGGTCGTCGAACTCGGGGACGGCGGTGTGCCAGAGGGTGGAGACCTGCAGGACGAGGCCGAGCAGTTCCTCCGGGGCCCAGCGGTCGGGCAGGCGCCCGTCGGCCTGGGCGGTGGCGATGGCGGCGACCTTGGCGCGGTTGGACTCCTGCACGGACCGCACGAGGGGGCCGGTGGGCCCGGTGCCGGCGCCGCCGGTCCGTTCCAGCCGGTGCCAGGCGGCGATGCGCTGCACCTCGGGGCGGGCGGCGTAGGAGTCGTGCAGGCGGCCGGCGTAGCCGGGCAGGTCGTCGACGTCGATCGGCACGTCGGTGGTGGTGCGGGCGACGATGGCGTCGAAGACGGCGGTGAACAGGCCGTCCTTGCTGCCGAAGTAGTGGTAGATCTGCGCCTTGTTCGACCCGGCCGCCGTGGCGATCCGGTCGACCCGGGCCCCGGCCAGGCCCCGGGCGGAGAACTCCGCCGTGGCCGCCTCGAGCAGTCGTCTCCTCGTCGCCTCCGCGTCCCCCGCCACGGGCCGAGCATAGTGACTGACCGTTTGGTTGACGCCGTGCCCGCGCGGGCGTACGGTCCCCCTTGTCAACCAAACGGTTAGTCAGAAGGAGTGGAACCGTGACCCAGGTCTTCCTCGTCACCGGCGCCTCCCGCGGCCTCGGCCGCGAGATCGCCACCGCCGCCGCCACCGCCGGGCACCGCGTCCTCGCCACCGCCCGCCGCCCCGAGACCCTCGACGACCTCGTCGCCGCCCACCCCGACGGGCGGGTCCGCGCCCTCGCCCTCGACGTCACCGACCCCGTCGCCGCCGACCGCGCCGTCGCCACCGCCGTCGAGACGTTCGGCCGCCTCGACGTCCTCGTCAACAACGCCGGCTACGCCGACCTCGGCACCGTCGAGGACACCCCCGCCGACGCCTTCCGCGCCCAGGTCGAGACCAACTTCTTCGGCGTCGTCACCCTCACCCGCGCCGCGCTGCCCGTCATGCGCCGCCAGGGCGGCGGGCACGTCGTCCAGGTCTCCTCCGGCGGCGGGCGCCTGGCCACCCCCGGCCTGTCCGCCTACCAGTCCGCCAAGTGGGCCGTCGGCGGGTTCTCCGAGGTCCTCGCCGCCGAGACCGCCGACCTCGGGATCAAGGTCACCGTGCTGGAACCCGGTGGGATGCAGACCGACTGGGCCGGCTCCTCCATGGGCGACCACCCCGCCGGGGAGGCCTACGAACCGCTCATGGCCAGGATGCGCCGCCTCAACGAGACCCTCGCCGCCGGCGGCTCGGCCAGCGACCCCGCGAAGGTCGCCCAGCTCGTCCTGCGGGTCGCGGCCATGGACGAACCGCCGCTGCGCCTGCTCGTGGGCGCCGACGCCGTCGAGCTCGTCGCCGCCGGCGCGCGCCGCCGGGCCGCCGAGGACGAGCGGTGGCGGGACCTGTCGCTGTCGGTGGCCCGCGAGGACGCCGCCGAGCTCGACCTGTCCGTCCTGGGGCACTGAGCCCCGCCCCTCACGGCGCCGACCGCGCCAGCGACGCCAGCAGCGCCAGACCGTCGGCCGACGGCGTCCGCGGTTCGGCGTGGTGCATCACGACCGTGAGGGAGGCGGTGCCGACCACGGCGAACTTCTCCCGGTGCAGCACCAGGTCCCCCACGACGGGGTGGCGGACCACCCCCGTGGGCGACCCGCCGGCCCTGACGTCGTGCCGGGCCCACAACCGGCGGAAGTCCTCGCTCTTCACCGACAACTCACCGACGAGCGCCTGGAACCGCGGGTCGTCCTCGTCGGCGCCGATGTCCGCGCGCAGCTGCGCCACCACGCCCGCGGCCTCCTGCGCCCAGTCGGGGTGGTAGCCGCGCGCCTCCGGGTCGGTGAACAGGGACACCAGCCGGTTGGCGCCGGCCACCAGCGCCGGTTCCAGCGCCGTCGCGAGCCGGTTGGCGGCCCGCACGTCCCGGTAGCGGTCCAGGACGAACGCCGGCACCCCGATCTGGTCCAGCAGCGTCCGGACCCCGTCGGGCACGCGCTCGGGACGCCGCGGCGCCGGACGCGCGCCCCGGCGCGGCCGGGCGCGGGACAGTTCCAGGGCGTGCGCGGTCGCCTCGGCGTCCAGCTGCAGCGCCCGGGCCAGGGCGTCGACGACCTGCTCGGAGGGGTGCCGGTCGCGGCCCTGCTCCAGCCGCAGGTAGTACTCATTGCTGATCCCCGCCAGCAGGGCCACCTCCTCCCGCCGCAACCCGCGGACCCGGCGCCGGCTGCCGGCGGGCAGCCCCACGTCCTCGGGCCGGACCAGTTCCCGGCGCGCCCGCAGGAAGTCGGCCAACGGGGTGCGCGGTTCCACGACCACGACGCTAGTGGAGGTCCGCGGCACCGGGCGGGCTCAGCCTGTTCCCCCCACTACCAGGACCCGCAGGGCCTTCACCGGTCCCCGGCACCGGCTGACGATGGTGCGGCGCCGGCCCGCGGGGCCGGGCAGTTCCGAGAGGTTGGACGAGAATGGCTCAGCGCACCTGGTTCATCACCGGCTCCAGCAGCGGCTTCGGCCGGCTGATGACCGAGCAGCTCCTGCAGCGCGGCGACCGCGTGGCCGCCACCGCCCGCGACACCGCCGCCCTGGCGGACCTGCGCGAGCTCCACGGGGAACGGCTGTGGGCCGCCCGGCTCGACGTCACCGACCGGGCCCGGATCCGCGAGGTCGTCTCGGGGGCCTTCGCCGACCTCGGGACGATCGACGTGATCGTGAACAACGCCGGGTACGGCCTGTTCGGCGCGGCCGAGGAACTCACCGACGAACTCATCGACCACCAGCTGGCGACGAACCTGCTCGGCCCGATCCACGTCCTGCGGGCCGCCGTCCCGCACCTGCGGGCCCAGGGCGGCGGGCGCATCGTCCAGCTGTCCACCTACGGCGGCCTGGCGACCAACCCGGGCGCGTCGGTGTACCACGCCGGCAAGTGGGGGATCGAGGGTTTCATGGAGGCCAACGCCAAGGACCTCGCCCCGTTCGGGATCGGCGTCACGATCGTCGAACCGGGCAGCGCCGCGACCGGCTTCCGCGTCGGCGGCTCCCGCCTGCCCGAGCCCCTGGCCGCCTACGACGGGACGCCGGCGGCGATGAGCCGCCGCATCCAGGACCCCGCGCTGCCGTCGGTGAGCGACCCGGCCAAGGTCGCCGCCGCCACCATCGCCAGCGTCGACCGCACCCCCGCCCCGCTGCGCCTGATCACCGGCAGCGACTCCTTCACCGCCGTCCGCGCCGCCCTGCGCGAGCGGCTGGCCGACGTGGAGGCGCAGGAGGCCAGCGCGGCCCGGACCGACCTGGCCGCGAGCGCCTGACCGTGCGGGTCCCCCGACGGCGGGGCGGCCCGGAGCGCGACCGCGTCGTTCGACCGATGACGGGCCCGGCCCGCACGGCCACGATCGGCGGGTCGCCCCGACCCGGAGGTTCCCCGTGACCCGCACCACCCGCGAGCTCGCCGTCCCCGAGCTCATCGGCCGCGACGAGGACCTGGCCCGGCTGCGGGCCCTGCTGACCGCGGCCCGCGGCGGCGGCCGGGCCGTCCTCGTCGAGGGCGAGCCCGGCATCGGCAAGAGCACCCTCGTCGCGGCCCTCGAGCGCGCCGCCCGCCGCGAGGGGGTGCGGGTGCTGCGCTGCACCGGCGCCGAGACCGGCACCCCCACCGGGTTCGCGGCCCTGCACGAACTGCTGCACCCCCTCCTGGGTGACGTCCCCGCGCTGCCGCCGCGCCAGCGGTCCGCGCTGCTGACCGCCTTCGGCCACGAGGA
Source organism: Kineococcus lubricus (assembly GCF_050871965.1). Lineage (NCBI taxonomy): Bacteria > Bacillati > Actinomycetota > Actinomycetes > Kineosporiales > Kineosporiaceae > Kineococcus > Kineococcus lubricus. Next base: position 92,924 of record NZ_JBJLSK010000002.1, on the reverse strand, counting down.
CGGCCCCGCCCCCGACCGGCTGCTCATCGGGCTCGCCGCCCTCGGGCTCCTCGAGGAGGCCGCCACCGGCGCCCCGCTGCTGGTCGTCGTGGAGGACCTGCACCGGCTCGACGCCGCCAGCGCCGACGTCGTCGCGTTCCTCACCCGCCGCCTGTCGCCCTCCCCGGTCCTGCTCCTGGCCACCGCGCGCCCCGGCGGCCCGCGCACCGCGGCCTGGGAGGTCCTGCCGCTGGGGCCGCTGCCCCCCGGCGACGCCGAGACCCTGCTGGCCGGGACCGCCGCGCCCCTGCGCCCGGCGCTGCGGGCCCGCGTCCTGCGCGAGGCCGGCGGGAACCCGCTGGCCGTGCGCGAGCTCGCCGCCGCCGTCCTCGCCGCCGGCGACGGCCCCCTGCCCGCCCCCACCCAGACCCTGCCCACCACCGAACGCCTCGAACGGGCGTTCCTCGCCGGCGCCGGGCGGCTGCCCGCCCGCAGCCGCCGGCTGCTGCTGCTCGCCGCCGCCGACGGCGACGACCTGCCCCTGACCCGGCTGACCGCCGCCGCCGGTGACCCCGACCGCCTCGTCCCCGACCTGCACCCCGTGGAGCGGGCCGGGCTGCTCAGCGTCGTCGACGGCCGCGTCCGCTTCCGCCACCCCCTCGTCCGCTCGGCCGTCTACGGCGGCGCGAGCCTGCCCGAACGGGCCGCGGCCCACCGGGCGCTGGCGGCCGTCCCCGGCGACACCGGCCGCGCCGTGTGGCACCGCGCCGCCGGCACCCACACCGCCGACGAGGAAGTCGCCGCCGCCCTGGAGGCCACCGCCCACCGCGCCGTCCTGCGCGGCGCCCCCGAGGAGGCGTTCGCCGCCCTCGAACGCGCCGCCGCGCTGTCCCCGCACGTCCCCGAACGCGCCCGCCGGCTCGCCGCCGCCGCCGAGGTCGCCCGCCGCGCCGGGCTCGCCGCCGACGCCGCCCGCGCCCTCGACGCCGCGCTGCCGCTGGCCGAGGACCCCGCCGTCGTCACCCGCCTCGCCCTCACCGAGAGCGTCCTGGGGGCCGTCCAGGGCCGACCCGCCCGCGGGCCCCTCGACCTCGCCGACCTCGCCGACCGCCTCGGCGGGCCCGGCGGGGACCGCGCCGTCCCCGAACGCCTCCAGCTGCTGGCCCGGGCCGCCGTGCAGGCCAACGGCGACGGCCTGCCCGCCGCCGCCCGAGCCCGCGTCGAGGCCGCCGTCCACGCCGTCGACGTCCCCGCCGGCCACCCCCTCCAGGACGTCGCCCTCGCCGCCCTCGACCCCGCCCGCCACGGCGACCGCGTCCGCGGCCGGTTCCCCGCCCTGGCCCGCCACGCCCTGACCCAGCCCGCCGACACCGTCGCCCGCCTCGCCCACGTCGCCGGGTTCGTCCACGACCTCGACGGCGTCGAGACCACCTGGGACGTCGCCGTCCGCTCCTTCCACGACGCCGGCGCCCCCGGCGACGAGGCCCACGCCCTCGTCGGCCGCGGCGGGCTGCGCCTCGTCCTGGGCCGCCTCGACGAGGCCGTCGGCGACCTCCTGCTCGGCGTCCGCACCAGCGTCGCCGCCGGGCAGCCGCTCCAGGCCGCCTACGGCGAGGCGCTCCTGGCCCGCGCGCACGCCTGGCGCGGCGAGCACGCCCCGGCGCTCGCGGCGCTGGAGCGGTCCACGGAGCTGTGCGGCGGGGCGAACCTCGCCGTCACCCTCGCGCTGCGGGCGTGGGCGCGCGGCCTGGTGGCCCTGGACCGGCAAAACCCCGACGAGGCCTGGCACGCGCTGCGCGCCGTGCAGGGGCACCCCGCGACCGCCGAGCTCGCCGTCGCCGACGTCGTGGAGGCCGCCGTGCGCGCCGGGGAACCCGGCGCCGTCACGGGTCTCGTCGAGCGCGTCGCCGCCGGCGCCGAGGCCGCCGGCGCCCCGCACCTGCTGTCCCTGGTCCACCGGGCCCGCGCGCTGCTGCACGCCGACGCCGGGCGCGCCGGGGAGGCCGAGCGGGAGTTCACCGCCGCCGTCGAGCGCGGCGCCGCCGGGCGCAGCCCGCTGGAACTGGCCCGCACGCGGCTGCTGCACGGGGAGTGGCTGCGCCGGCAGCGGCGCATCATCGACGCGCGCGAGCAGCTGTCCCCGGCGCTGGCCGCGTTCACCGCCGCCGGGGCCCGCGGCCTCGCCCAGCGCGCCGCCGCGGAACTGCGCGCGGCGGGCGTCGCGCCCGCCGCCACCGGGCGCGCGGACGCCGCGGACCTGCTGACGCCGCAGGAGTTCCAGATCGCCCAGCTCGCCGCGAGCGGCCTGACCAACAAGGAGATCGCCGACCGGATCTACCTGTCGCACCGCACGGTCGCCGCCCACCTGTACAAGGTGTTCCCGAAACTCGGCATCACCCACCGCGCGCAACTGCGCGACGCGCTCGACGGTGAACCGGGAGACGTTGCCCGGCAACCGGTCCCGGTGACCGCGGGAGTTCCCGCGGTCGTCGTCGCCCCCACCCCGCCCGTCCCGCCGTCGCCGCTGCTGACCCGCCTGGCCGAAGCCGTCGCCACCGCCGCCGGCGCCGACGAGGTCGCCGCCGCCGCGGCGCGGCTGCTCGTCGACGACCTGGACCCGACCCTCGTGAGCGTCGTCCTGCGCGGGGCCCGGCCCCGCGTCCTGCGGCACTGGTCGGTGCGCGGGGGAGCGGTCGGCGTCAGCCCCGCCGGCTGGCGCACCGCCACCCTCACCCACGACTCCCCGTCGCTGGACCCCGCCCGCCGCGGGCGCGGGGACTTCCACCCCGACCTGCGCGCGTTCACCACCGCCTGCGCCCTCGTCCAGGGCGTCGTCGCCGCCGCCGGGTTGCAGGCCCTGGCCGACGTCCCCCTCGCCGTCGGCGGCCGCGTCACCGGTTTCCTCGTCGTCGGCTGGGACCGCGAGCGCGACCTCCCGCCGGAGCTGCGCCGCACCCTGGAGGAGTTCGCCGCGACCTGCGCCGCCGCCCTCGACCGCTGCCTGGCCGCCGCCCGCGGCCGGTCCCTCGTGCGGTCCCTGCACGCCGCGGTCCCCACCGACCCGCCCACCGCGCCGTGGGTGCGGCTGGCCGCCCGGCGGCAGGTCGCGGGCCCGGGCCACGGCGCCGGCGGTGTCCGCGAGGACGTCGGCGGCGACTGGTACGACGCGTTCACCGCCGACGACGGCGCCACCGTCCTCGCCGTCGGCGACGTCACCGGGCACGGCCCCGAGGTGGCCGCCGCGTCGGTCCAGATGCGCGGGGTCCTCAGCAGCCACGCCCTGGAGCACCCCTCCCCGGCCGAGGCGCTGCGCCGCCTCGACCGCGCCGTGGAACGGCTGCCGCTGCCCGCCGGGGCGACCGCCGTCCTGCTGCGGGTCGCCCCCGCCGGCGCCGGTTTCCGCGTCACCTGGTCCAACGCCGGGCACCCCGTCCCGCTGGTGCTGCTGCCCGACGGCACCGTCCGCGACCTGCGCAGCGCCCCCGAGCTCCCCGTCGGAGTCGACGCCGCCGCCGACCGGCGCGACCACGTCGCCGACCTGCCCGACGGCTCGACGCTGCTGCTGTTCACCGACGGGCTCGTGGAGGACCGCACCACCGACCTGGCCGCCGCCGCGGACCGGTTGCGCGCCGAGGTCGGGGGTTTCCGCGCCGGCACGCCGGACGAGCTCGTCGACCGCGTCCTCGACCGCGTCGCCGGGATCGCCGACGAGGACGACGTGACCGTCCTGGCCGCCCGGCTGTCCGCGGTCCCCGTCGTCCCCCGGCAGCCGCGGCCGGCGGGCCCGCTGGCCGCGGTCGTCGGCTGAGGAGGGCGGGGCAGCGGGGAGCCGGGCAGGATGGCCGCATCGACGCCACCCACGCCCTGCTCGCCGCCACCGCCCTGCACGCCGGGTTCCAGGCGACCGTCACCGCCGTCGCCTACCCCGCCCTCACCGCGACCCCGGCGGACCGGTGGGCCGCCGTCCACGCCGCCCACTCCCGGCGGATCACACCCGTCGTCGCCGTCGTGTACGGCGCGCTGCTCGCCGCCTGCGGGTGGGCGCTCGCGACCGTGCCCGTGACGCCCGGGCTGGTCACCGCCCTGGCCGGCACCGCCGCGGGCGTCGCCACCACCGCCCTCGCCGCCGCCCCCACCCACGCCCGCCTCACCCGCCACGGCCCCCGCCCGGACCTGCTGCGGCGCCTCGTGCGCGCCGACGCCGCGCGGACCGCCGCGGCGCTGCTGGCGCTCGCCGGTGCGGTGGGCGCGGTGCGCTGACCGCGCCTACGGTGCTCGGGTGAGGCACTGGGGCGGCAGCGGCGACTACGTCGAGGGGGAACGGGTGTTCGCCCCGCCCGCGGGCAGCTTCGACCCCGACTGGGTCGCGGGCCTGGTCCTGGACCGGACGGGCGCGGGAGTTCCCCGGCGGGTCCTGGCCGACGCCGCGCAGGCCGACTGGACGCGCCGGACCGCCGGAGCCGGTGAGGACGAGCGGGTGCGGGCGCTGGAGGAGGGCGGGCTGGACGCGACCACCGCCCGGCACGTCGTGCGGGCCGTGGAGGACTTCGTCACCGCCTACGGCGTCGCGTGACCGCCGGACCGGTCAGCTGAGGTCGCGGACGAGGACCTCGCGGCGCGCGTGGTCGTCCAGCCCGGCGGCGACCTCCTCCTCGCGCAGGCGCAGCAACCCCGGCCCCGGCGCGGTGAACTCCACGAACCCCCGCCGGCGGTAGAACGGGCCGTTCCACGGGACGTCGGCGAACGTGGTCAGGGAGACCCGTCCGAAGCCCCGCCCGGCGGCCCACGCCAGCGCGGCGTCCAGCAGGGCCGAGCCGAGCCCGCGGCCCTGGTGCTCGGGGCGCACCGACACCTGCTCCAGGTGCGCGAGCCCGTCCACCACCTCGAGCCGGGCGAAACCCACGACCGGGCGGCCCACGACGAGGACGCACGCGGCGGCCCGCAGGTCCTCCACGGACCCGGTCCCCGGGGGCAGGGGGATCCCGATCGCGGCGAACGGCGCGTCCGCGGCCCCCTCGACCTCCGGCAGCAGCAGCAGGTCCGCGTCCTCGGCCCTGCGCACGGCGTCCCGGTCCACCGGGGCATCCTGGCAGGGCGGCGGCCCCGCGGTCGTGCGGTCCCTCAGCCGAACGCGGCGGACAGGCGTTCGCGCTCCTGAGCCTTCAGCGCCAGGACCCCGCCGTGCTTGGTGTTCTCCGGGATCGAGAACTCCCCGGCCGGCACCGGCGTCCACACCCCGCTGAGCGGGTCGTCGCTGACCAGCGGCAGGTAACCCTGCGGCCGGACGGAGAACTGGTCGACGAGCAGCACCCACCGGTCGCGGCGCACGTCGTGCACGACGACGGGCGCCTCGACGTCGGCGTACAGGTCGTCGGCGATCCGCTCGGCCACCACGACGAAACCCTCACCGGTGTCGACCTCGGCGAACAGCTTCAGGGAGTCCGGGGTGCGCGAGTCGTCCTTGGAGAACCGCAACCAGGCGTCCCCGCAGCGGGCGAGCGTGGTGTCGATGACGGCCCGGCCCCGGTCGATGAGGACCTCCGGGGCGGTCACGGTGCGGAAGTCGCGGGTCCGCGCGGTCAGGACCCGGCTGTAGCTGTCGTCGTGGTGGTCGGGCGTCCCGTACAGCGCGGAGGACCACCACAGGGTGAACTCCCCGGTGGCCGCGTCGAACGCCGCCTCCGGGGCCCAGGCCATCCCCGCCGACGGCGGCGCCACCTCCAGCAGCCACGGCTGCGACCACCGGACGAGGTCGGTGGAGCGCCACACCACGATGCTCCGGCTGCCGTGCCGCGTCCAGCCGTCCCACCGTTCCGGGGTCGCCTCGCCGTCGCCGTAGATCCGCAGGTCGGTGGCGACGACGAAGAACTCCCCGTCACCGCGGACGACGAAGGGGTCGCGGACCCCGGTCGTGCCCAGGGTCGGTTCCAGGACGGGACGGCCGCCGTTCAGCCGCCGCCAGAACAGCGGGTCGTCACCGACGCTGAGGGAGAAGAACACCTGCTCGCCGTGCCCGTCGGGGGCCTCCACGTGGTGGACGAACAGGTACCCGTCGCCGGCGCCGCTGTGCACCCCGGCACCCTAGCCAACTCGGTAGCGGGTGGAGGGTCTGGCGGGTGCGGACGCCGAGCCGTGCGGGGGTCAGGCCACGGCGGCCTGCAGGCCCAGGTCGGCCAGCAGCCGGTCGGTGGGGCCCTTGGCCCCGGCGTTGACGGCTTCGACGGCTTCGCCGAGGCGGAACCGGTCGACGCTGAGGCGTTCGGGTCGCTGCCCGGCCGGGGCCTCGACCAGTCCGGCGATCGCGTCGGCGACCTCGCGCGGGTCCGGCGGCTGCGGGGCGGTGAAGGCCGAGCCGATGCCGCGCACGACGGCCTGCGCCATGTCGAGGGCTGCGCCGTAGTCGGGCAGCACCGCCGTGTCGGCCCCCTGCACCTGGGAGGCGGCGAGGTTGGTGGGGAACGCGCCCGGCTGCACGATGGACACGTCGATCCCCAGCGGGCGCAGTTCGTACCGGTAGGCCTGGGCGAGGGCCTCGACGGCGAACTTGCTGGCGGAGTAGGCGCCCATGGTGGGCAGCGCGAGCCGTCCGGCGCCGCTGGAGAGGAACACGAGCAGCCCGCTGCGCCGGGCGCGCAGGTGGGGGAGTACGGCGCGCGCGACGCGCTGGGGTCCGACGACGTTGGTGTCGAGGAGGTCCTGCAGCTGGGTGCTGGTGACGCTCTCGCCGACGCCGGTGAGGGCGTAGGCGGCGTTGTTGACGAGGGCGTCGAGGTGGCCCACCCGGTCCAGGGCGGCCTCGACGCCGGCGGTGACGGAGGCGTCGGAGCGCACGTCGAGTCCGACGACGACGACGCGGCTGGGGGTCGTGGCGGTGAGTTCCTCGGCGGCGGTGCGGTCCTTGCCGTGCGGGTCGCGCAGGGTCGCGACGACGGTGTGGCCGCGCTCGGCCAGGGCGAGCGCGGTGGCGCGGCCCAGGCCGCTCGACGTTCCGGTCACCAGGACGGTCCGGGACATGTCCCCTCCTCGGGTCGTTGTTGGGTATACGACTGTTTACCCGATGCGGGACGATCGAGTCAACACCTGTGTACCGAGCCGGTGGCCTCCGTATGCTCGCCGCCATGAGCCCCAGCGACACCCCCCTCGGGCGGCGCGAACGCGCGGCCGCGACCCGGGCGGCGATCCTGTCCGCGGCGCGCGAGGCGTTCTCCGCGCGCAGCTACGACGACGTCGGGCTGCGCGACGTCGCCGCCCGCGCCGGGGTGACGGCCGCCATGGTCAACCGGTACTTCGGCACCAAGGAGGGGCTGTTCCGCGAGGCCGTCGGGACCGAGGACCCCACCCCGCCGGAACTGGCCGCAACCGCCCGCGAGGACTTCGGCCGCAGCCTCGCCGCGCTCCTGCTCGGCGGCGGGCACGGCCCCCGGCGCACCGGCCCCGACGACGCCGCACCCCACGACCCGCTGGTCCTGCTGCTGCGCTCGGCCGGGTCCCCCACCGCCCGCCCGACCCTGCGCGCCTACGTCGAGGACAACGTCCTGCCGGGCCTCACCGCGTACTTCGGCGACGACGACGCGGCCCGCGAACGGGCCGTCCTGGTCCTGGCCCTGCTGCTGGGCGCCGACGTCCTGGGGCCGATGCTCGGCGTGGCGCCGCTCGAACCCGGGACCGCCGCGCCCGGTTCCCCGCTCGAACGGGTCCTGGCCGGTGTCCTGCAGGCGGCCGCGGACGCCTGACCCGCGGCCCGGTCCTCACGCCACCGGGACGAGCACCCGCACCGCGATCGGACGGGCCAGCAGCCCGTCCAGCGCCGCCGACAGCTCCGCGAACGCCGGGCCGGCGGCGTGCGCGTCGAGCGCGGCCTGGTCGGCCCACGACTCGACCACCACGTACGAACCGTCGCGCGGGTCGGCGTTCAGCTCGTAGCGCTCGCACCCGGCGTCCTCGCGGCGGACGCGGTCGACGGCGGCGCGCAGCGCGCGCTCGACCTCCTGCTCGCGGCCGGGCAGCGGGGTGATGTCGGCGACGACGGTGGTGCTCACGGGGTCCTCCTGGGGGATCGGGTGAAGTGCTCGACGACCTGGTCGGTGGTCAGGACGTCGTCGGTCAGGAAGCGGTGGTTGACGGCGGCGGCGGCGTTCCCGTCGCCGAACTCGGGGTGGTCGGGGGCGGCGACCGCGTCGGAGACGACCGCGCACCGGAAGCCGTTCTCCAGCAGGTCGCGCAGGTGGGACTCGACGCACAGGTTCGCCAGCATCCCGGCCAGCACGACCTGCGTGACGCCGCGCTTGCGCAGCTGCAGCACGAGGTCGTTGCTCTGCGGTCCGAAGATCTTGTGGGGGCTGGTGACGACGGTGCGGCCGTCCTCGATGAACGGTGCGAGCTCGGGCAGCCAGTCGGCTCCCGACCCGGGGAAACCGTCCAGCGTCAGGGCGTCGGGCCGGGAGAACATCCCGGCTTCGTGCATGGTCCGCTCGATGGGGCCGCCGAACCGCCAGCCCAGGTCGGCGGTGAAGTTGTAGTGCGGCGAGACGTACACGCCGAACCCGTTCTCCCCGGCGGCGGCGAACAGCCGGTGCAGGTTCTCGACGGTGCGGTGGGCGGCCAGGGCCGGGCCCACGAGCGCCCAGACGGGGTTTCCGGCCCGCAGCACGTCGTTCTGCGGGTCGGTGACGACCAGGGCGGTGTCCGCGGCGGTGAGGTCCACGTCGATCCCCTTCAGCCCAGGAACCTGAGCACGTCGGCGCCGAACTCCTCGGCGTGCTGGAACAGGAACCCGTGCCCGGCGTCGCTGAAGATGACGGCTCTCGCGTTCGGCAGCCGCTTCGACACCGCGTAGGTGGCGTAGGCGTCGATCATGACGTCGTGCGCGCCGTTGGCGACGAGGACGGGGATCGTCAGCTCGGGCAGCCGCGGCCAGAAACCCTCCCCGAGGGCGGCGATCGCGGCGAGCTGGGCCTGCACGGCCTCGGGGGAGGCGGTCGCCCCGGAGGTGGACAGCCGCCGGTCCAGCCGGCGCAGCGAGGCCAGCCCGGCGGTGCGGCCGGCGGGGGTCCGGGGGAAGAACAGGTGCAGGAAGTCCTCGTCGGTGTTCGCGCCGCGCCCGGCGACCTGCCACACCTCCGGGGCCGGTTCCGGCTGCCCGGGGACGCCGCCGGAGGTGCTGCCCGCCACGACGAGGCGCCGCACCCGGCCCGGGCGGGCGAACGCGGCGGCCTGCGCGACGAGACCGCCGAGGGACCAGCCGAGCAGGTCGGCCTGGTCGAACCCGAGGCCGTCGAGGACGTCGTGCACGCCGTCGGCCATGGCCTCCACCGTCCGGGCCGGTTCGCCGGAGGTGAGGTTCAGGCCGCGGTTGTCGAAGACGACGACGTCGCGCCCGGCGCTGAGGACGTCGAGGAACGCGGGGTCCCAGTGGTCGATCGTGCCGCGGAACCGCAGGCACAGCACGAGCGGGGTCCCGCCGCGGGGGCCGGACCGGCGGTAGGCGTAGCGGTACCCGCCGCTCTCGACGAACTGCGTGGGGACGTCGTCCCACCGGTGGGTGGTGGGCGGGTCGAGGGTCTGCGTCACGTCTGCTCCAAGGGGTCAGGGTTCGGAGGGGGAGAGGGCCAGCCGCACGGCCCGGCCGGCCGGGACCCGCAGCACGGGCCCGTGCCCGGGCAGCAGGAGGTCCTCGGGCAGTCCCGCCAGCGCGGCCAGGGCGCGGGCCGCGGCGGCCGGGTCGTGGTGGAAGAACCGCGGCAGCAGCTGCGGGCCGCGGCGGGTCGTGGTGGGGTGCGCGGTCACCAGCGCGTCGCCGGTCAGCAGCGCTCCCGCGCCCGGCACCCGGTAGGCGGTGTGCCCGCTGGTGTGGCCGGGGGTGGGGACCGGGACGGGGGCGCCGGGCAGGTCGAGCGCGGCGCCGGGGGTGAACCCGCGGGCGCGGGGGAGCGCGACGTCCCGCGTCCCGCCGCCGCGCAGGGCACGCACCGCCCACGCGGCGACGCGGGGCCGCCAGGCGTGGCGCAGGACCGTCCCGGTGCTCACCTGCTCCAGGCGGTCGCGGTGCGCGTGCGCCACCTCGTCGGGGTGGGTCAGGACCGGCAGGCCCGGGGCCGCCGCGAGCAGCGCCCCCAGCCCCCCGACGTGGTCGGTGTGGGCGTGGGTGACCAGGACGGCCTCGACGTCGCCGGGCCGCGCCCCGAGCCGGGTGAGGGAGCCGAGCACGTCGGCCGCGTCGGCGGGGTAGCCGCCGTCGACGAGGGTGAGGGACCGCCCCTGCCGCAGCAGGTAGCGGTTCACCAGCCCGGTCCCGGCCAGGAACACCCCGTCGGCGACCTCGGTGAGCTCGGCGCGTCCGCTCACCGGGTGACGACGACCTTCCCGACGGTGCGGCCGGTCTCGACGAGGCGGTGGGCCTCGCGCAGCCCGGCGGCGCTGAAGTCGTCGATGGTGGTGGTCAGCGTCGTGCGGATCCGGCCGGCGTCGACGAGTTCGGCGGTGCGCGCCAGCAGCCGCCCCTGCTCGGCGAGGTCGGGGGTGGAGAACATCGAGCGGGTGAACATGAACTCCCAGTGCCAGGCGATGCTCCTCGCCTTCAGCGGCATCAGGTCCAGGCCGTGGGGGTCGTCGATGCCGACGATCTGGCCGAAGGGTTTCACCACCTCCGCGAAGGTCGCCACGTTGCCCTGGGTGTTCGGCGTGAAGAGGAACTCGACCCCGTCGGGGGCGACGGCGCGCACGGAGGCGACGAGGTCGTGGTGGTCGATCACCTCGTCGGCGCCCATGGTGCGGACCCACTCCTCCGACTCGGGTTTCCCGGCGCTGCCCAGGACGCGCAGCCGGGTCCGCTGCTTGGCGAGCTGGATCATGATGGACCCCACGCCGCCGGCCCCGGCCAGCACGGCGAGGGTGCCCCCGGACTCCTCGGTCAGCCGCAGCCGGTCGAACAGCGCCTCCCACGCGGTGATCGTGGTCAGCGGCAGGGCCGCGGCCTCGGCGAAGCTCAGCGACGCGGGTTTGCGCGAGGTGATGCGGGCGTCCACGGCCTGCAGCGCGGTGTTCGACCCGGAGCGGGTGAGGTCCCCGGCGTACCAGACCTCGTCGCCGGGGGAGAAACCCTCGACGGCCTCGCCGACGGCCCGGACGACCCCGGCGGCGTCCCAGCCCAGGACCTTGGGCGCGGCCTGGCGGTCCAGCCCGGCGCGGACCTTGACGTCGACGGGGTTGACCGACACGGCCCGCACCTCGACGAGGAGGTCGTGGGGGCGCAGGTCGGGGACGGGGACCTCGACGTCCACGAGGGACTGCGGGTCGCTGACGGGCAGGCCGTCCAGGGCGGCGACGGCGGGCACGGTGTTCACGGGGTTTCCTCGTCCTTCTGGTGGGGTTCTCGGGTGGGTTTCCGGGGTGGGTCAGGCGAACCGTCCGCCACCGTCGACGTGCAGCGTCGTCGCGGTGAGGAACGGGTTGGTCAGGACGTGCAGGACGGCCCGGGCCAGGTCGTCGGGGGTTCCGGTGCGGCGGGCGGGGTTGCGTCCCGCGGTGGCCCGCAGGAACTCCTCCTTGCCCTCGCCCAGGCCGTCCCAGGACCCGGAGTCGACGACGCCGGGGGAGATCGCGTTGACGCGCACGGGGGCCAGTTCCACGGCCAGGGCCTGCGCGAGGAACGTCACAGCCCCGTTCGCGGTGGCCATCGCGACGCGGCCCGCGGCGGGCCGCCAGGCGATGAACCCGGAGAACAGCGTCAGCGAGGTCGTGATGTCCAGCGCCCCGGCGAGCAGGGTGGGCCCGAACACCTTGGCGTCGAAGGCCCGCACCAGCCCGGCGCGGTCGAGGTCGCGCACGGGGCCGTTGGCGGGGGCGGCGGCGAGGTTCACGACGTGGTCGACGCGGCCCAGCCGCGCGGCCAGTCCCGCCACGGAGGCGTCGTCGGACAGGTCGAGGGTCTCGGCGCGCGCCCCGGTGGCCTCGGCCGCGGCGCGGGTCCTCGCCCGGTCGCGGCCGGCGAGGACGACGTCGGCGCCCTGCCCGGCGGCGGCCCGGGCGGTGGCGACGGCGATCCCGCCGGTGCCGACGACCAGGACGCTCTGCCCGGTGAGGGGTTCTGCGGTGCTCATGTTCCCTCCAAGCGGTGCGGGACGGGGTTTCGTCCCGTTCTGCGATGACGTTCCCGGTGCGGTGGCATCGGAACTCCTCACACCGGCGGGTGCGCCCCGGCGAGCGGGGCGACGCCCGCGGCCACGAGGGCCGCAGCCAGGTCCCGGGCCGGGGGGTCGGCGGCGCTGGGCAGCAGCACCACCACGTCGCGCCCCAGCGGCGGCGCGAACGGCAGCACCGGGCCGGCGACGCCCCGCCCCAGGGCGCTGACCGGGACGAGGGCCACGCCCAGCCCGGCGTGCGCGAGCTGCACCGCGGTGGTGGCGCTGCGGGTGCGGACGGCCGGTTCCAGCCGGACCCCGGCCGTCGCGGCGAGGTCGTCCAGCCAGGCGGCGAGGCCGTTGTCGGGGGTGAAACCCACCACCGGGTGCGGGGCGAGGTCCGCCGGCCCGTCCAGCGCGGTCGCCGCGGCCAGCGGGTGCCCGGGCGGCACGACCGCGACGACCTCCTCCCGGCCCACGGTGCGGACCTCGCCGGTCCACCGCCCCGGGCGGGGGCCCAGCCCCAGGTCGGCGCGGCCCTCGGCGACGTTCCGGGCCAGCGCGTCGGCGCTGGTGAACTCGGCGAGCTCGACCGCCACCCCGGGGTGGTCGCGGCGCCACGTGGTGAGGGCGGGGGCGAGCGCGGTGGCGGTGAGGGTCTCGGCGCAGGCGACCCGCAGGACCCCGGCGGTGCCGGCGGCCACGGCCCGGCCCACCCGGGTCACGGCGTCGGCCGCGGCCAGGGCCGCGCGGGCCTCGGCCTCGACGGCGCGCCCGGCCGCGGTGGCGCGGACCCCGCGCGGCAGCCGGTGCAGCACGGGGGTGCGCAGTTCCCGTTCCAGCGAGGCCAGCTGGTGGGACAGCGCGGACTGGGTGGTGCGCAGGTGCCGGGCGGCCCCGGTCAGGGAGCCGTGGTCGAGGACGGCGACGAAGCACTCCAGGGCGCGCAGGGTCGGCACGGTCAGACCGCGGGGACCCGGGCGAGGTACCGGCCGCGGGCGAGCGCGACGGCGGTGCGGGCGACGAGCAGCGCGTACCCGAGGGTGAGCGCGGCCAGCACGAGCCCGGCCCACACCGGCGTCCCGGCGGGGGACCCGATCCGCAGCCAGGTGAGGGCGGTGCCGGCCACGGCGGCGTAGGAGAAGCTGAAGGACCAGAACCCCGGCCCGAACGCGGCCTTCCGGTACAGCGGCAGCAGCCGCAGCTGCACGAGGACCATGGACAGCCCGTACCCGGCGAGCAGCAGCACGACGAGGTCGGCGCGGCCGCCGTTGAGCGCGAACCAGGCGTTGCTGGCCACGACGGGCGGGGCGACCTCGATCGCCAGGGTGGGCAGCAGCGGAGCGGGCAGCGCGGGGCGGGTGAACAGCCGCACGAGCAGGATGGAACCCAGGACCAGCCACGACACCGCGCCGTACCCGAACAGGACGGTGGCGAGACGGTCCCAGCCCAGGGACGCGGTCGCGGTGGCCGCGACGAGACCGCCGGCGACGGTGGGCAGGAAGTAGCCGGGGTGCCAGCGGTCCAGGTCGCCCGGGCGCAGGATCCACCCGCCGGTGAGCCAGGCCCCCAGCAGCACGGTCGCGGCGGCGGCCAGGCCGACGAGGAGTTCCCCGGCGCCGCGGGAGTACCGGGCGAGTTCGGCGCCCAGCAGCAGGACGGGGACCACGGCGAGCGCGGTGAACGGGCCGAGGGTGGGGTCGTCGACGTCGCTGCGCAGGCGGCGGTGGGTGATCGCGTCGGTGAGGTAGGCGACGAGGACGACGACGTGGACGGCGGCCGCGGCCAGCCACAGCGCGGCGGCGGGCCAGTGCGGCAGGTCCAGGACGGTCCCGGCGGTCGTCCAGGTCGCGGCGAGGCCGGTGAGCCCGAAGGAGGTGCCGAACAGGTTGGGGGTGAGGCGGACCCGGGTGGGTGTGGCCTCGTGCCGCGGCGCCGGGACGGGTGCGGGGGTTCCCGGGCGGGTGGTGGGCATCGGCGCTCCTGGTCGTCGAGGGTCGTCGGGTCAGGCGGTGAACAGGGCCTGGCGCAGGAACCCGACGGCCTGGCTGATCGCGCCCTGCGCGGCGTCGGTGGCGCGCAGCGGGTTCAGGCCGACGAAGTCGTGGACGATCCCCTGGTACCGCACGGCGGTCACCCGGACCCCGGCGCGGCGCAGCTTGTTCGCGTACGCCTCGCCCTCGTCGCGCAGGACGTCGGCCTGCCCGACGACGACCAGCGCCGGCGGCAGGCCGGTGAGCTGCTCGAGCGTGGCCTTCAGCGGGGACGCGTACGGCTGCGCGCGCTCGGCGGGGTCGGTCGTGTACTGGTCCCAGAACCACTGCATGCCCTCGCGCTGGAGGAAGTAGCCGGTGGCGAACTCGTGGGAGCTGGGGGTGTCGAAGTCGGCGTCGGTGACGGGGTAGAACATGACCTGCGCCAGCAGCGGGACCCCGCCGCGTTCCTTGGCCATGAGCGCCAGGACGGCGGTCATGTTCCCCCCGACGGAGTCGCCGGCGGCGGCGATGCGGGTGGTGTCCAGGTCGTGCTCGGCGCCGGACTTCGCCACCCACTGCGCGACGGTGAAGACCTGCTCGATCGCGACGGGGTACTTCGCCTCCGGGGCCAGGGAGTAGTCGGGGAAGACGACGGCCGCGCCGGTGCCGACGGCGATCTCGCGCACGAGGCGGTCGTGGGTGTCCTTGCCGCCGTAGACCCAGCCGAGGCCGTGGGTGTAGACGACGACGGGCAGCGGGCCGGTGGCGCCGGCGGGCCGGGTGATGCGGATCGGCACCGAGCCGGTGGGGCCGCCCTCGACGACGAGGTCCTCCTGGTCGACCGGCAGCAGGTGCGGGTAGCCGGACTGCAGGGTGGAGGCGATCTCGCGGCCCTGGGCGGGGGTGAGCTGGAACAGGAACGGCGGGGCGGAGTTGGCGTCGACGAACGCCTGGGCGGCGGGTTCGAGGACGATCTCGCGTTCGGACACGGCGGGCTCCTGGGGTGTCGGGGGCGACCGGTGCCGGGTGGTCCGGCGGGTCGTGCCTCGACGCTAGGAGCCGCGGGGGGCGGTGCGCTTCGGTCGGATGACTGTCCTGCGGCCGGGGTCAGCCGGTCGCGCGCTGGCTGTGCTCCAGCAGCAGCGCGGGCACGAACGGCTTGACCCGGGACTCCACGAGCACCGGGAGGTGGTCGGAGCCGGCCTGCTGGAGGGTGCGGACGCTCTCGATGTCCATGCCCTCGGAGATGGCGAAGTCGAAGTGCCCGCGGAAGCGCTTGCGGACGTAGGTGGGCAGGTCGCTGTGGGTGACCTCGAACCCCTGCGCGCTGAGGCGCCGGGCTAGGGAGCTGGCGAACCACGGGTAGTTGAAGTCGCCGACGACGAGGGCGGAGCTGCCGTGGGCGGCGGCGCGGATGGCGCCGAGGGCCTCGGAGATCTGGTGGCGCCGCATGGCGTTCGTCGCCGACAGCGGGGCGGTGTGGATGGAGGCCAGCGTCAGCAGCGCGCCGTCGTCGTGCAGGTCCTCGAAGCGGACGGCGAGCAGCCGCTCGTGGGCGGGGGACAGGAAGCGGTCGTGCATGGAGCGGCGCAGCGGGCGCAGCTCGTGGCCGTGGGCGTGCAGCCGGTCGGGGCGGTAGTACAGGGCCAGGCCCAGCCGGTTGCGCTGGGTCGCGCCGGCCAGGACGAGCGGGCCGACGGTCTCGGGCAGGCGCAGGGTGTCGCACTCCTGCAGGCACAGGGCGTCGACGTCGTGCGCCTGGGCGAGGTCGGCCAGTTCAAGCGTCGCGCGCCCCTCGTGGAGGTTGTAGCTGATCGTCCGCAGTGCCCGGCCGGCAGGAGCGCGTCGTGTCGGAGATCCCACGTCACGAACGTACCCCGGGGCCCGGGACGGTGCTCGGCTTCGGCCGATCGCGGCACCCGTCTGGTTGTTGCAGGTTCAAGTCTTCGGGTCTACCGTCGCCGGAGCGCCACTCACCGAGTGGTCGTCGAGAGGGAGGACCGTCGTGCCGATCGATGAACCGGCCGTCCCGCCCGCCACCGTCACCGGTGACCGGGGGGCCGCCGCGCTGCCCCCGCAGGTCGCCCGAGAGGAACTGATCGTGACCCGGACCCCCGTCGCGACCGTCCGCACCGCCGTCGACGTCCCGCTGCGCTTCGCCGACGGCTACGCCACGACCGCCCGCGTCCACACCTTCACCGGGCTCGCCGACGGCCGCGAGCACCTGGCCCTGGCCCTGGGGGACTGGCAGCGGGGCACCCCGCTGGTCCGTCCGCACAGCGAGTGCCTCACCGGCGACGTGTTCGGCTCCGAGCGCTGCGACTGCGGCCCGCAGCTGCGCGAGGCCGTCGAGCGCATCGCCACCGCCGGCGGGGTCCTGCTGTACCTGCGCCAGGAGGGCCGCGGCATCGGCCTGTACGCCAAGCTCGACGCGTACGCGCTGCAGGACCGGGGGCTGGACACCTACGAGGCGAACCTCGCCCTGGGCCGCGCCGAGGACGAGCGCGACTACACCGCCGCCGCCCAGATGCTCACCGCCCTCGGCGTGGACCGGATCGACCTGCTGAGCAACAACCCCGACAAGGCCGCGCAGCTGCAGGCGCACGGCGTCCGCGTCGCCCGCCGCGTCCCCACCGGCGTCCACCTCTCGGCCGCGAACGCGGCCTACCTGCGCGCCAAGCGCGACCACACCTCCCACACCCTCGACCTGGCCGGCTGAGTGCCCCCCGAGCAGCGCGACCAGCAGCAGCGCGACGAGCAGCACATGGCCCGGGCCGTCGAGCTCGCCGCCCGGGGCGCGGGCACGACCTCCCCCAACCCGGTCGTGGGGGCCGTCGTCCTGGCCGCCGACGGCACCGTCGCCGGGGAGGGGTGGCACGAGCGCGCCGGCGGCCCGCACGCCGAGGTCAACGCCCTCGCCGCGGCCGGGGAGCGCGCCCGCGGCGGCACCGCCTACGTCACCCTCGAACCCTGCAACCACCACGGCCGCACCGGCCCCTGCGCGCAGGCCCTGCTGCGCGCCGGGGTCGCCCGCGTCGTCCACGCCGTCGCCGACCCCGGCGCCGTCGAGGGCGGTGGGGCCGACACCCTGCGCGCCGCCGGCGTCGACGTCCTCGGCGGCGTCCTGGCCGAGGAGGCCGAACGGGTCAACGAGGCGTGGCTCACCGCCGCCCGGCAGCACCGCCCGCACGTGCTGTGGAAGGTCGCCGCCACCCTCGACGGGCGCGCCGCCGCCGCCGACGGCACCAGCCGCTGGATCTCCTCGGCCGCCTCCCGCGAGCAGGTCCACGACCTGCGCCGCCGCGTCGACGCGATCGTCGCCGGGTCCGGGACGGTGCTGGCCGACGACCCCCACCTCACCGCCCGCGACGGCGACGGCGCGCTGTCGCCCCGCCAGCCGCTGCGCGTCGTCCTCGACCGGCGCGGCCGCGTCCGGGCCGGCGCCCGCGTCCTCGACGACGCCGCCCCCACCCACGTCTCCCGCGCCGCGACCCCCGCCGCCCTGCTGGCCGAGCTGCGCGAGCGGGGCGTCGTGTCCGTCCTGCTCGAGGGCGGCCCCACCCTGGCCGGGGCGTTCCTGGCCGCCGGGCTCGTCGACCGCGTCGTCGCCTACGTCGCCCCCGCCCTGCTCGGCGCCGGGCCCGCCGCCCTGGCCGGGACCGGGATCACCACCATCGCCGACGCGGTCCGCCTCGACGTCGACGAGGTGTCCGTCGTCGGCGGCGACGTCCGGGTCAGCGGACGGCCCCGCCGCTGACCCGTCGCGCCGCGTCCCGCAGCGCCGACCGGAACGCCCGCACCGCCGGCCGCCCCCCGGCCCCGCGCCGCACCCCCGTGTACAGCCGGCGCGTCGGGTGCTCGGGCAGGTCGATCACCCGCAGCGACCGGCGGCGGCCCGCCAGCACCAGGTCCGGCAGCAGCGCCACCGCGTGCCCGGTCTCCACCAGGTGCACGTGCAGCAGCGCGTCCGGCGTCCGGATCCGCACGTCCGGTTCCGACCCCGCCTGCCGGCACCGCGCCAGCGCCCAGTCCCCCGAGTCCGTGCCCGCCGGCTCCAGCACCCACGACGCCCCGGCCAGCTCCTCGATCCCCGACACCGCCGACCACGGCCCCGACAGCGGCACCGCCAGCCGGAACTCGTCCAGCACCAGGTCCTCCTCGTCGACGTCGGGCGAGCGCGGGTGCGGGCGGTTCGGGTACTCCTCGCCCAGCACCAGGTCGACGTCGCGCGCGGCCAGCGCCGAGAACGCCGGCGCCGCCTCCCGGTGGTCGATCACGACCCGCAGCCCCGGGTGCCGGGCGGCCAGCAGCGTCAGCGCGTCGGGCACCAGCGCGAACAGCACCGTCTGGAAGCTCGCGACCCGCAGCACCCCGACCGCCTCGCCCGCCAGGGCCGCCAGGTCGGCCTCGGCCCGTTCCAGCTGGGCCAGCACCACGTCCGCGTGCCCCACCAGCAGCCGCGCCGCCGGCGTCAGGACCACCCCGCGCCCCCGCTTCTCCAGCAGCGGCGCACCGGCCTCGGCCTCCAGCTGCGACAGCTGCTGCGAGACCGCCGAGGGGCTGTAGCTCAGCGCCGCCGCGACCGCGGCCAGCGTGCCGCGGCGGTCCAGCTCCCGCAGCAGGCGCAACCGGTGCACGTCGAGCACGGGACCCCCTCGATCGCCGGAGAACCGTCAGGAGAACTGAACGGTACTGCGGAGAGACGTTCGCTGGACGCACGAGTCGCGGTGGGCAGACTGGGACCGTGGGTCCCGTCCTCCTCGTCCTCGGTTCGTGCACCTCCCTGCAGGTCGGTGCGGCGCTCGCCGTCCAGCTGTTCGCCCTCGGCGGCAGCACCGGCACGACGTTCCTGCGGCTGGCGCTGGCCGCGCTGGTGCTGCTCGTCGTCGTCCGGCCCCGCCTGCGCGGGTGGACGGGTGTGCAGTGGCGCGCCGCGGCGGCGCTGGGGGTGAGCCTGGGTGCGATGAACGGCTTCTTCTACGCCGCCCTGTCCCGCATCGACCTCGGGACGGCGGTGACCATCGAGTTCCTCGGGCCGCTGGCGCTGTCGGCCGTCCTGAGCCGTCGGGCCCGGGACCTGCTGTGGGTGGCGCTCGCGCTCGGCGGCGTCGTGCTGCTGGGGGTGGCGGGGGAGCACCACGGCGGCTCCCTGGACCCGCTGGGGGTGGGGTTCGCGCTGCTGGCCGGTGCCTGCTGGGCCGCGTACATCCTCACCAGCGCGCGCGTCGGCCGGCTCGTGCCCGGGCACGGCGGCCTGGTCGTCGCCACCGCGGTCGGTGCGCTGGCGCTGCTGCCGCTGGGCGCCGCCGGGGCGCTGCGGGCGGTGCAGGCCCCGCACGGGGCGTGGCTGGCGCTGGGGACCGCCGTGCTGGCCTCCGTCATCCCGTACTCCCTGGAGCTCGCGGCGCTGCGGCGGCTG
This sequence comes from Kineococcus lubricus, assembly GCF_050871965.1. NCBI lineage: Bacteria > Bacillati > Actinomycetota > Actinomycetes > Kineosporiales > Kineosporiaceae > Kineococcus > Kineococcus lubricus. Next base: position 73,431 of record NZ_JBJLSK010000002.1, on the reverse strand, counting down.
CCGCAGCGGACGTTCGGGGTCCTGCTCAGCCTCGAACCCGTCATCGCCTCCCTGGCCGGGTGGGCGCTGCTGGGGCAGTCGATGACGCCGCTCGGCGGGGCCGGGGTGGTGCTGGTGGTCCTGGCCAGCGCCGGGGCGACGGCCGCGGCGGCCCGGTCGCGTGACGCGGGGTCAGCGCGCGAACCCGAACGGGTGAACCTGACGACCCCGGCGGGGTGACCGCGCGGGGTGCCGGTGGCGCCGGGTGAGGACTGCCCACCCGATCGGGCTACAGGAACGGCCCCGGACAGCCGAGGCATGGGGGGAGCACCAACGCCCCCCATCGCCTCGAACGTCCGGAGGACTCCGTGGACACCGCCCCCGCCCGCACCGCCCGCCGCCCCCGCCGCCACCGCCTGCTGGGCGTGGCCGCCGCCGTCGGTGCGGTGGCGAGCGTCGTGGCCGGGACCGGTGCGGCGCAGGCCGACGGCCCGGCCCTGACCGGCGACGGCGGCCAGGCGTGGCGGTCCTACGAGCTCGTCAACGCCGCCCGCACGCAGGCCGGTCTGCCCGCGCTGGGCCTGACCGACGAGGCGAACCGCGTCGCGACCGACTGGGCGTTCCGGATGGCCGGTGACGCGCAGCTCAAGCACAACCCCGACCTGTCCCGGCAGCTCCAGGGCTGGTCCCTGATCGCCGAGAACGTCGGCGTGGGCGCCGACGCCGACCAGCTCCAGGGCGCGTTCATGGCCTCCCCCGGGCACCGCGCGAACATCCTGCGCCCGGAGGTCGGCGTCGTCGGTCTCGGCGCCGTCCGCTCGCAGGACGGCCGCGTCTGGATCGTGCAGGTCTTCGAGCAGCCGAACGGCCCGGTCGCCGGTTTCCACCCCGCCCCGGCCCCCCTCGCCCAGCCCGCCGCGCTGCCGGTCGCCGCGCAGCCGCTGCCCGCTCCGGGGTTCGCCGCCGCGCCCACGATCGAGCGGGACCTGCGCGACCTGTCCTGACCCGACTCCCGACCCGGCCCCTCACCGGGCCCGCAGGAACTCCCGGTAGTCGTCCAGGACGCCGTCGGCCAGCAGGTGCCGGGGGCGGAACACGGCCGTCAGCACGCCCAGCACGTCGGAGTCCTCCACGCCGGTCCGCGCCATCGAGTGCGCGGCGTCGTACCGGCGCACGGTGACGTCGGCGCCGAGGATCCGCCGGTAGGTGCGTTCGGTCTCGTCGACGTCCACGTTCTCGTCGTGCTCGCCGAGGTCGAGCAGGACGGGCAGGTGCCGGCCGGCCATCGCCTCCAGGTCGGCGGTCGCGTCGGAGCGGAAGTTCCTCAGCACGAAACCCCAGCGGTCGGCGGCCATCGGGTCGGGGTCGCCGGACTCGGCGACGTAGCGGGCGTGGTCGGCGCCCTGCGCCAGCAGTTCCCGGGTGCGGTCGCTGACGGCGACGTCCCCGCCGGTGGCCAGCAGGTTGAACCGGCCCTGCCGCAACCAGTTCACGGCGGGGCTGACGGCGACGACGGCGGTGACCTCCGGCCGGGTCGCGGCGACCCGCGGCAGCACCCACCCGGCCTGGCTGGCCCCCCACAGCACGACCGGCCCGTCGGTGATCCGCTGCGCCGCAGCCCAGTCCAGGACGGCGCCGACCTCCTGCGCGCGGTCTTCCATGCTCTGGTCCAGCCAGTTCCCGCTGGAGCCGCCCACGCCGGGTTTGCTCCACGACAGCGTCGCGAAACCGGCGTCGGCGGCGGCTTCGAACCACGGCCGGTACAGGCCGTCGTGGGTGGCGTCGACGGGGCCGTCGCCGTGCACGACCACCACGAGACCGCGGGGTTCGGCCTCGGGGCGGGCCAGGACGGCGTCGAGGGTCCCCGCGGCGACGGGGATCTCCCGGTGTTCCTCGTGGTGTCGGAAGTCCCAGCCCACCGCGGCGGCGCCGGCCAGGGCCAGCGCGACGGCCACGACCAGCAGCAGGGCGACGATCCCTCGACGTTTCTTTACTCGCACGTTCGTACACTAGACGATATGTTGTCGTCCGTGGAGATCACCCGCGGGTTCACCGCACCGGAACGCGACCACGTCGCCGCGCTGTACTGGGAGGCGTTCGGCCGCAAGCTCCGCCCCGCCTTCCGCGACGCCGACACCGGCCGCGCCGAGGTCGCCGCCTCGCTGCGCCCCGGCAACGTCCTCGTCGCCCGCCGGGACGGGCGCGTCGTCGGCGTCTGCGGCTTCCGCAGCGGGGGAGCCGGAGCCGTCTCCGGCGGCGGCACCCGCGCCCGCCTCGGTCTGCTCGGCGCCCTGCGCGCCGCCCTCGTCCTGGCCCCGCTGCGCCGCGGCGACGTCCCCGGCGTCCTCGTCCTCGACGGCCTGTGCGTCGACGCCGGCCACCGCTCGGCCGGCATCGGCTCCGCGCTGCTGACCGCCGCCGACGCCCTCGCCCGCGACCTGGGCCTGCGCGCCGTGCAGCTCACCGTCGTCGACACCAACCCCCGCGCCGAAGCCCTCTACCGCCGCCGCGGCTACACCGAGGTCGGGCACGGCGACCTCGGCCCGCTCGCCGGCGTCTACGGTTTCGACCGGTACCGCACGTTGCGGCGCCCCGTCGACGCCCCCTCACCGGCCAGGAGGCCCGCGTGATCCCGTCCCCCCGCACGGTCGTCGAGGCGTTCTGCTCCGCCGGGCGCACCCCCCTCGGCGTCGTCTACGACACCGCCAACGCCGCCGGCCTGCCCGACCAGCCCGTCCGCCTCGCGATCCGCCGCCTCGTCGCCGCCGGTGACGTCGTCCAGGACGGCCGCGGCCGCGCCGGCACCCTCACCCTCACCGCCGCCGGCCGCGCCCGCCTCGGCCGCGACCGGCTCGCCGTGGACCTCGCCCTGGCCCAGGACGCCGGGCTCGCCCCGTGGGACCGGACCTGGCGACTGCTCGCCGTCAGCGTCGAGGAACCCGCCCGCGCCGTACGGGACACGTTGCGCCGCAGGCTGATCGCCGTCGGTGCCGCGCCCGTCTCCACCGGCCTGTACGTCAGCCCGCACGACCTCGCCGGCCTCGTCGAGGCCACCGACCACCGACACCTCGTGCTCGCCACCGCCACCGCGCTGCGGGTCCACGGCCACGACGACCCGCGCCGCATCGCGGAGGACCTGTGGCCGGCCCGTCCCGTCGACGAGCGCTACGACGCCCTCGCCGACCTCCTCGACGCCCCCGCCCACCCCGACCCCCTCGTGCAGCAGCTCCGCCTCGCCGAAGGGCTCGAACGCGCCCTGCGCGAGGACCCGCTGCTGCCGCCGGAACTGCGCCCCGGCCGCTGGCGCCCCGCGGACCTGCGCCGCCGCTGGGCCGCCGCGTGGGCCGCGCTCGCCGGCGAGCTCGGCGAGCGCGGGCTGCACCGGGACTGAACCCCGACCGTCAGGGCTGGTCCTGCGCCGCGGTCGCCGCCACCAGCGCGTTGGCGTGGCCGTGACCGAGGCCGTGCTCCTCCTCGAGCCAGCTCACCAGCTCCACGTGCCGGGCTCCGGGGTGCTGGCCGCGGCGCTCGCGCAGCAGCTGCTGCCAGTGCGCGATCGGGTGCCCGTACTTCGCCTCGATGGAGGGGAAGTAGGACGCCGGTCCCTTCACGGTCTGAGCCACGAGGTCCTCCTGCGGTGGGTGGGTGGTGCCGTCGACGGTCGGACCGCCCGGAGCCCGCGAACTCATCGCCGGCTCACCGGTCCCCGAAGGTCACGCCGAACCAGGCCCGGGCCAGCGCGGACCAGGTGGGCGTGGGCGGCGGCGGCAGGAACGCGAAGAAGGCGGCCACGTTCCCGAAGCGGTGCAGCAGGGTCCACGCCAGCAGCCGGCGGCTCAGGTCCTCGTCGAGCCCGGCCGCCTCGCAGCCGTAGGCGGTCAGCGCCTCCCGCAGGACGGTGGGGTCGCCGCCGGCCATGAACACCGCGACCGCGACGAGGTCGTACTCGGCGTGACCGCGCATCGCCGGTTCGAAGTCGCACACCCCGGACAGCGACCACCGCCCGTCCGCGTCCGGCGCCGCGAGCAGGTTCGCGGGCATGACCTCGGTGTGCAGCAGCACCCGCGGCCCGGGCGGCAGGGGCGTCCGGTCGAGGAAACCGTCGACCTGCTCCAGCCACGGTCGCGGCAGGCCCCACCGGCCGTGGCGCTCGCGCGCGGTGGCCCGCTGGTCGTCCACGAAGGCCCCCCAGTCCTGCGGCCACCAGTCCTCGACCGCCGGCGGGTCCACCTGGTGCAGCGCCCGGCACAGGGCACCGGCCTGCCCCGCCAGCCGCCGGCGGTCCCGGCGGGCCAGGTCCGCCCACACCGTGGACAGGTCCTGCCCCGGGAGCCGGTCCATCAGGACGTAGCGCCAGTCGTCGTGGGTGCCGTCGGCGTGCACGGCGGGACTCGGGACGGGCAGCCGCCCGGTCACCGCCCGCAGCGCCGCGGCCTCCACGCGGGCCCCGCCCGCGTCGGGGGGCGGGAAGAGCTTGAGGACGAGGCGGTCGTCGGCGTAGACGGGCAGCGACCCGTTCGGCAGCCGCCGCAACCGCTCCGGGCGCAGGCCCAGCGTCCGGGCGAGGGCGTCGACGCCGGGGCGCAGCACCGCCTCGTCGCCGACGACGGCGCGGGAGGCGTCCTCGTCCGCCACCGCGGGCAGTCGGTCCGGGAGGGCCACACCCCGAGCCTGCCGGGCGGGGCGCACCCCGACCACGGGTTTTCCCGCCCGGTCCCGCGCGCGGCATCAGCCGTACTGGTGCAGCACCGTCTCCGTGGGGGTGCACCCGGCCCAGTCGACGTCGTCCAGCGTGTCCGACGACGGCGGCTCCCCGACCATCCCGCCCCCCTCGACGCTCTCGCCGACCTTCCCCAGCAGGCGACCGGACTCGCTGCGGACCTCACCGGCCTCGACGTCGTAGGTGCTGCCCCTGGGCCACACGATCAGCGCGTCACCGTCGAGCAGGCACCACGGCTCGGCCGGCTCCTCGGGCAGGGACACGGTGATCGAGCCGGCGTTGGCGGGGCTGGAACGGTGACGGGTGCCGTCGGTGACGAGGGAGGAACCGTCGTCGCGGGGACCGGAGCAGGCGGCGACCAGCAGCCCGGCGGCGGCCGCGGTCAGGACAGCTGCGCGCGCGCTGGGCCTGCGACCGGTGGACACGCCTCCACCGTACGGCGGACGGGCGAGGGCGGGGCACTTCCCGTCGAAGCTGCGCGCTGACGAGCCGTGGACACCGCTCCCGCTACGGTCCTACCCGTGCCTGGACCTGCTGTGCTGCGGCCCTACGACCCCACCTGGCCCGGGCGCGCAGCTCGGTTGCTGACCGCGGTCGAACGCGCGGTGGAGCCGCTGGGCGTGGCGCAGTCGTTCGAGCACATCGGCTCCACCTCCGTGCCGGGCCTGACGGCCAAGGCGTACGTCGACCTCCAGGTCCTCGTCGGCGAACTGCCGCCGCCGGAACTCCTGGACCCGGCGCTGGCCGCGGCCGGTTTCGTCCCCACGACCGGAGCACGGCCCGACTCACCGGGCGTCCACCGCGACGTCCCCCGCGGCTCCGAGCAGGTCCCCGACGAGGTCTGGCGCGAACGGCTGTTCGTCCACGACGTCGACGGGCCGGGAGCCGCGATCCTGCACGTCCGGCTCGCCGCCTCACCCTGGGGCCGCCACACCCTCTGGTTCCGCGACTGGCTGCGCGCCCACCCCGACGCCCGCGACCGCTACGCCTCCTTCAAGGCCCGGGTGGCGGCGGACCACGCCGGCGACGCCGACCACGACGACCACACCCGCGCGAAGACCGGGTTCTTCGACGAGGTGCAGGAGCAGTTCGAGGCCTGGGGCCGCCGCCGCGCGAGATGACCGCGAGGTCGCTCCGGTGGTCAGGTGACCGGTGTGCCCTGGTGGTACACCACCTGCCAGTTCCGCCCGCTGCGCCGCCAGACCGTCACCCGCCGCGTCACCCGCTGCTCCTGGCGCAGCACGTAGGTCAGCAGGTAGGTGTCCGGGCCGAGCCGCCGGCAGTGGAAGCACGACGTCTCCCACGGGTCCTCGCCGCCGGCGGCGTAGCGTTCCAGCAGGGTTTCCCGGACGTGGGAGCGGCTGTAGCGGCGGCCCGAGGCGCCGACCTCGAAGAAGCCGGGGCTCATCTGCTCCTCGAGGTCCTCGGCGCTGGTCCCCAGCTCGGGCCGGTGGAAGAGGGGCTCGCGCGCCTGGAGTTCTCCCAGGACGTGGAGCAGGTCGGGGTCGGTGGGCGCGTCGGGATCCAGGCTGGCCACGAACCCCATGATCCTCGCGCTGCCGGCGGTGGGGGGAGGGTTCCGGTGCCGTCGAGTGGTCACCTGGTGCCCGCAGCAGGTGAACCGTTCAGGGAGTGGTGCAGCCGGGCTGTCGCAGCGGGCGCAGGCACCACGGGGAGCTCACCCACGCCGCTGCGGAGGCGACAGCTCCGGCCAGGACAGCCCACCCGAGCAGGTGCGTTCCCGGGGAGGAGCTCCACGCCGTCGCCACGCCGATCAGGACCCCGCTGCACAGCGCCGGCACCGCCCGCGCCAGCACGGCGTGCCGGTGGACCAGGTGCACGGCCAGGCAGCCCCCGACGGCGCCGCTGACCACGCCGAGGACGGCGCCGAGCAGCGCGCCGAACCCGCCGCCGTAGAACGCGGCGGCGCCGGTGGAGAACCCTTCACCGCCCAGCAGGGCCGAGGTCCCGCTGACGGCGCCCCCGACCGCGCCGAGCACCGTGCCGACGATCGTGGTGCGGACGGTGCCGGCCCAGCGGCGGCGGTACTCGTCTGCGGTCATCGATGACCTCCCTGGTTCGGAACCGTCGGTGGTCGATCCGCACGGGATGGACGCAGGGATCATCGTGTCACCGGGGGACGGTGGCGGAGGGAACGGAACACTGTCGTCATGACCGCGACCCGGCTGCCCGATCACTCCGACGGCTCGGGGAGCCCGGCCGCTCCCGGGAGCGCGGACGCCTTCGGGGCCGGAGCGGTGCGGGTGTGGCGGCGTCTGGCCGGTGCCGGGGTCGTGGCGCTGCTCGCCCTGGCGTTCGGGCTGCTGAGCACCGGGGACGACGGGACCGACCGCGACGGCGCCTGGTGGGCCCTGGTCGTGGTGGTCACCACGTACGTGGGGGCGGTGCTGTCGTGGTGGATCACCGGCACCGCGCGAGGGGCGGTGCTGGTGGCCCGCCACGCCGCGGCGGGCGCGGTGCTGGGTGTGGTGCTGGCTGCGGTGCTCACCGGCTGGTTCTCCGAGGGGGTGGGGATCTTCGTCGTGTTCGCGCTGATCGGGGTGCCGGCGGGGGCACTGGTGGCCGCGGTGGCCGCGGGCGCGGGGCTGGTCGTTCCGCGGCGGGTCGCGCCGGTGGTGGCGGCGGCCGGTGCCGTCGCGGTCGCGGGATCGGCGTTCGTCACGTTCCGCCCGGAACCGCCGTACGACCTGTTCGCGGTGGACGCCACGCCGGGAGTGGCCGCGGCCGGTGGGGCGGCGGGGCTGGCTCAGCGCACCGCGGAGACGGTGGAGCAGGCCGGGGGTGGTGGGGACCTGACGGCCGCCGTGGTGTGGGAGGAACTCGGCAGGGTGTCCGAGGACCTGGGCCAGGCGGGTCAGCACCTGAGGTTCACCCCGGTGGAGGACCTGCCGGTCGCGAAGGCCACCGGGCAGCGGACGCGACTGATCACGGTGCGGGTGCGCGGGCAGGAGGCGGCGTGCGTCGTGGTCGACCCCGCCGTCGCCCGCGTGGTGGACGGGGCGTGTGAGGATCTCGACCTGGTGCGTTGAACGCTGCTGCACCGCCCGGCGGTGGGGGAACGGCTCAGGTGGGGCCGGGGTAGCCGATCCGCGCGACGTCCTCCGCCAGGTCCACCAGTCGCCGATCGGGGTTGAGCCGGCGCACCAGTTCCTCGCTCAGCGGCCGCAGGGCCAGGACGTGCCCGACGTCCCGCGGATCCACCTCGACCTCGTGGATCTCCTCCAGGCGGGCGGCGTGGGATGCGTCGTCGCCTTCGAGTTCGGCGAACAGCCAGTCCGAGCCGTCCGGGGTGTCCGCGGCGACGGAACTGCGCAGCTGCACCGGGTGCCAGTCCTCGTCGTCGTGCAGTCGCCAGCACGCCACGGTCACCAGGGGCAGGCCGTCGCCGGTGAAGGCCGGTTCCGCCGCGGCCGGGCGCAGCGGTCCGGGCACCGCGGCCAGCCAGTCGAGGTCGTGCTCGTCGCCCCACGGGCTCATGGGGCTCTCGTGGTCGAAACCGCGCAGCCACACCCCGGCCGGGGTGGAGGTCATCGACCAGGCGTTGCCGCTGCCGTCGTCCATCGAGGCCAGTTCCTCGTCCGCGGCCCAGCGGGTGTCGACGTCGAAGGTCCGGCTGTCCGGGTCCTCGATCAGCACGGCGTCCAGCACCGCCAGACCCCGGGCGCGGGCGCGCAGCGTCTCGGGGTCGGGGAGTCGTCGCGCCAGCCGCACCGCACCGTCCGGCAGCCCGGCCGGCGGGCCGGCGGGGGCGTCTCGTCGCCACGGGGGCCATCTCACCGCGCCAGCATGCCCGAGCCCCGCACGCCCGGGAGGGTTCACGCGGGGAGTTCCTCCCGCCGTGGGGCGTCCGCTGCCACGATCAGCCCGTGGACGTCTTCGAGGAGATCGCCGACGAGCGGCGGGCCCTGGCCGCGCAGCTCGCCGGCCTGACCCCGCAGCAGCGGACCGCGAGGAGCCTGTGCCGGGCCTGGACCGTCCACGACGTCCTCGCCCACCTGGTCGTGCCCCTGGAGGTGAGCGCCCCCCGGTTCGTGCTGGCCGTGCTCGCCGCCGGCGGGAGGTTCGACCGGGCCAACGAGCGGGTGACCCGGCGCCTGGCGCGACGCCCCTTCGACGAACTCGTGCAGGTCCTGGCCCGCGGGGCCGGTTCCCGGTTCACCCCACCGGGGGCGGGTCCCGAGGCGCCGCTGGTCGACGTGCTGGTCCACGGCCTCGACATCCGCCGGCCGCTGGGCCTGCACCGCGACGTCCCCGCACCACGGCTGCGGGAGGCGCTGGGGTTCCTGGTGACCGCTCCGGCGGGACTGGTCCCCCGGGGCGCGTTGACGGGTCTGCGCCTCGAAGCCGACGACGTCGGCTTCGCCCACGGCAGCGGGCCGGTGGTCCGCGGCACCGCTCAGGAACTGCTGCTGGCCACCACCGGGCGGGGTGCGGTGCTGGACTCCCTCAGCGGTGACGGCGTCCCCGTCCTGCGCCACCGGATCGCGCCGGGCTGAGGACGCCGGGCTGGGCGGATCGGCTCGGTGCCGGGGCGGGGCCGGGGCGGTGCGGACCCGCCGTGCCGCGTCGCCCACGGGTCCTCACCGTCGGCGTCGGCAGCGCGCGCCGGGGACTGGGCTGTAGGCACTGCGCCACCGTGGCGCGCCTCCACCAGCCAGGCGGGAGGCGTCACGGCCCGGGTTGGACCCACAGCTCTCGCAGGTTCCGTCACCGCTCCTGCAGCGGCGGGAACCGCCTGCGGAGCGCGTGGACCTCGTGTTCCGCCGTGAACGACGAGGAGACCACCCGTGTCCCAGAACCCCGAACCTCAAGCCCCGCTGCCCGCCGCGCCGAGCACGCCGACCCCGCCGCCGCCGGGGGAGCTGATGGACCCGCAGGCGGCGTTCGCCGAGCTGAGCACCCTGGTGGTGGGGGAGACCCCGCTGAGCCAGGTCCTCGCCCGGGTGGCGCAGCTCGCCCAGGAGTGCGTGCCCGGCGCGGAGGAGGTGTCGGTGACCCTGCTGGAGAACGACCGGGCCCGCTCGGCCGCCTTCACCGGTTCCCTGGCCGCCAGCCTGGACGAGCGGCAGTACGAGGGCGGTTTCGGCCCGTGCATCGACGCCGCCCAGACCGGGCAGGTCGTGCGGGTCGACGACACCGCCGCCGAGGACGTCTACCCCGACTTCGCCGCGGTCGCGGCCCGTCAGGGCGTGCGCAGCTCCGTCTCGGTGGGCATGCCGATGCCGCAGCGCATCCTGGGCGGCATCAACGTCTACCGCTTCGACACCGGCGTCCTGGACGAGGACGCGGTGAACACGCTGCAGACGTTCGCCGCCTACGCCGCGGTCGCGCTGGCCAACCACTCCCTCTACGCCTCCTCGATGGCGCTGAGCGCGAACCTGCAGCTCGCGATGCAGTCGCGGGCGGTGATCGAGCAGGCCAAGGGGGTGCTGGTGGCGAGCCTGCACTGCACCCCGGAGGAGGCGTTCTCGCACCTGGCCCGGCAGTCCCAGCACGCCAACCGCAAGCTGCGGGACATCGCGGCGGAGATCGTCGCGCGCGCCGGCCGGGGCTGAACCCCGTCAGCGCAGGCGTCGCCGGCGGCGCTGCTCCACGTACGCCTCCAGGTTCTCCCGGTAGTGGTCGGCGACGGCCTGGGCGGCCGCCTCGCTGCGGTACCCGTCGTCCACCCGGATCGTCACGTAGACCTCCCACGCCCCGTCGCTGCGCCGCCCGAGCCGGACCTCGGTCCACTCGTCGTCCAGGTGCGGCAGCAGCATCAGCTCGGGGAAGTTGCCCGGGTTGGCGAGCAGGTCGTCCGACATGACCTCAGCGTGGACCCTCGACCGGCCCGTCGGCGACAGGGACACGACTGCTCACCGCGGCCCGCCGCGCTCGACGAGCCCGAACTCGTACGCGGCGATGACCGCCTGGACGCGGTCGCGCAGCCCCAGCTTGGCCAGGACGTTCCCGACGTGCGTCTTCACGGTGGTCGCGGACAGCACGAGGCGCTCGGCGGTCTCGGCGTTCGACAGCCCCTCGGCGATGCAGCGCAGGACGTCCAGCTCGCGGGGGGTCAACGACCGCAGCCGCGGGTCCAGGCCGTCGGGACGCGGTCCGTCGGCGGCGGTCGGGAAGTGCGGGGCGAACAGGTCGAGCATGCGCCGCACCACCCGGGGCGCCACGACGGAACTGCCCGCGGCGACGGTGCGGATCGCCCCCACGAGCTCGCCGGGTTCGGCGCTCTTGACGAGGAACCCGCTGGCCCCGGCCCGCAGCGCGGCGAAGGCGTACTCGTCGACGTCGAACGTGGTCAGGACCAGCACCTTCGAGGCGGGGTGCTCGGCGGTGATGCGGCCGGTGGCCTCGATGCCGTCCACCCCCGGCATCCGGATGTCCATGAGGACGACGTCCGGGGCCAGCGCGCGGACCTGCTCCAGCGCGACGGCCCCGTCGGAGGCCTCCCCGACGACCTCCAGGTCCGGCTCGGACTCGATGACCAGCCGGAAACCCATGCGCAGCAACGCCTGGTCGTCCACGAGCAGCACGGTCGTCACGCGCGGCCCCCCTCGTCCCCGTCCCCGGCGGGCAGCACCACCCGCACCCGCCAGCCGCCGCCGTCGCCGGGCCCGGCCTCGACGTGGCCGCCGAGCAGGCCGGCCCGCTCGCGCATCCCGACCAGACCGCGGTGGGCCCCGCCGCCGCTGCCCGCGCGGGTGCCGCCGGCGTCGACGACCTCGACCTCCACGACGGTCCCGGTGCGGCGCAGCGCCACTCCCGCCGCCGGGGTGCCCGGCGCGTGCCGCAGCACGTTCGTCAGGCCCTCGGACACGATGCGCACCACGGCCAGGCGCAGCGCGGTGTCCGGCGGCAGCGGCGTGTCCAGGCCGCTGGTCGTCAACGGCAGCCCGGCGGCCCGGAAGCGGTCGACGACCGCGCGCAGGTCCGTCTCCGTCGGCGCCGCCGGCCCGCCCGCCGCGGTGTCCTCCGCGCCCAGCGTCCCCAGGACGCCGCGCATGTCCTGCAACGCCTCCCGGCCCGTCCGGGACAACTCGGCCAGGGCCCGGCGGGAGGCGTCGGGGGCGCGGTCCAGGGCCGAGGCCGCCCCGTCGGACAGGGCCACCATCACCGACACGCTGTGCGCGACGACGTCGTGCACCTCCCGCGCGATCCGGGCCCGCTCGGCCGACCGGGCCAGGGCCGCGCTCGCGTCGCGCTCGCGGGCCAGCGCCGCGTACCGCTCGGCGAGGTCGTGCTCGTGCCGGCGGCGGGCCCGCACCCCGGCGCCGGTCACCCCGCCCAGCACGAGCAGCGTCAGCAGCAGCAGCACCGTCCACGACCGGCGCCCCCCGGAGGCGTCGAGCTCGGTCGGCTGCCGGACCGGGCCGTCGCGGCGCGGGACCTCGTCGCTCCACAGCAGGACCTCGGCGAGACCGACGTCCTGCCACCACCACACGGCGACGGTCACCACGACCAGGACGGACGCGCCGGTCAGCCACGCGGTGCGGGTGCCGTGCCGGGCGGCCACGGCCCGCAGCGCCCACGCCAGGCAGAGACCCAGGACCCCCAGGACACCGGCCACCCGCAGCGACAGGACCGCCAGCACGGTCAGCACCGCCGTCACCGCCAGCGGCCGCCACCGCCGCGCGACCAGGACCACCGCCCCCAGCACCGCCCCGGCCAGCCACGCCGGCACCAGCACGTCGTGCACGGGGGCACCGGGCAGGGACAGGCCCAGGGCCGCGACCCCCCGCAGCGTCTCCGAGGCCAGGGCCGCGGTGGCGACCCCCAGCAGCAGCACCACCGGGACCGGCGCCGCGGGCGCCACCCACGGGTGGGCAGCCAGGAACCGGCCGACGGCGGTCCGCCGCTGCACGGGCGGGGCCGTGGAGCCCGGCGGGCCACCCGCGCGCGACGTGGTCACGACCCCACTGTCCCACCGCTCAGGTGACGTCACGGCGGCACAACCGGTACCCGGCGAGCAGGAGCGTCCCGGCGCACCACGCGGCCAGGACCAGCCCGCCGCCGCCGGCGCCCAGGTCCGGGCCGGGCCCGGCGGCCAGCGCCGCGAGCCCGGAGTCGTCGGCGACCAGGCGCCCCCCGCTGCCCGGCAGCGCGGCCCGGACGGTGTCCGCGACCCGGCCCGGGTTCGCCGCCAGGAACCCGTCGGCCACCACGAGCAGCACCACCCCCGTCGTCAGCGCCGCCGCCGGCCGCCGCAGCAGCGCCCCCAGCCCCAGCCCCAGCACCGCCACCCCCGTCAGCAGCAGCACGTACCCGGCCGCCGCGCGCAGCGCCCCCGCGTCGGCGGCGCCCCACGCCGGGCCCAGCCCGGCCGTCACCAGCACCGACGCGCCGAACGCGACGGCCCCCGTCGCCAGCGCGACGGCCGCCGTCACCACCACCTGCGCCACCAGCACCGGCCACCGGCGCGGCACCGCCGCGAACGTCGTCAGGGCCGTCCCCGTGCTGAACTCCCCGGCCCCCACCAGCACCCCCAGGACCAGCACCCCCAGCTGGGCGGGCACGCTCCCCGACCCCACCACGGCGACCCCCGCACCCCCCGCCCCCGCGAACAGCGCCGACACCGCCGTCAGCGTCACCGCCGCGGCGACCGTCCCGGTCACCAGCCACCCCGGCCACGGCAGCCCCGCGAGCTTCGTCCACTCCCCGGCCAGCACCCGCGACGGCGCCACCACCCGCGGGCCCGCCTCAGACCAGGTCACGACGGCGCAACCGGTGCGCGGCCACCGCCAGCGGCACCGCCACCCAGACCGCCAGGACCAGCGCCGACCCCGCCCACCCCAGGTCCGGCGCGCCGTCCAGCCCGCCCCCGCCGGGGAGCACCAGCGCCGACCCCGCCTCCACCGGCGTGAACGTCGTCACCGTGTTCACCAGCGCCGTCGACGCCGGCACGTCGCCGGGGGCCAGCCCCACCGGCGGGCCCGCCGCGAAGTCCACCACCAGGGACAGCAGCAGCGGCAGGACCAGCAGCACCCCGAACGCCGTGACCAGCGCCGGCACCGGCCGCCGCAGCAGCGCCCCCAGCGCCAGGCCCAGCAGCGCCGTCCCCACCAGGTACCCGGCCGACCCCAGCAGCACCTGCGCGGTCCCCCCGCCCAGCAGGTCGGGCGTCACGTCCCGCGACGCCGCCGCCGGCAGGATCCCCAGCACCGCCGCCCCCACCGTCGCCACCGACACCGCCAGCACGAAACCCGCCGTCACGACGGCCTGCGCGGCCAGCACCGGCCACCGCCGCGGCACCGCCGCGAACGTCGAGCGGAACGTGCCCGTGCTGAACTCCCCGGCACCCACCAGGACCCCCAGGACCAGCGGCCCGATGAAGCTCAACGGCAACGCGTCCGTCAGGTTCCGCGTCGGCACGAACCCCGGGTCGCCCGACGCGGCGCTCGCGAACAGGTGCGTCAGGCCCCCCGTCACCACCACCGTGACGACCGCGACGGCGATCGAGGACCGCAGACCCAGGAGTTTCGTCCACTCCGCGGCCACGACCCGCCCGAACGCCGGGTTCACCGCGCACCCCCCGCCCGGAACTCCACCGAACCGGCCGTGAGTTCCAGGTACGCCTCCTCCAGGGAAACTTCCTCGGCCGCCAGTTCCAGGACCGTCACCCCCGCCCGGCTCGCCGCCGAACCCACGCCCTCCACGCTCGTCCCGCGCACCAGCAGCGCACCGTCCCGCTGCGGGTCGACGTCCGCCCCGGCCCGCCGCAACGCCTCCGCGAGGACGTCCGGCCCCGTCGTGCGCACCCGCACCCGGCCGGCGCTCGCGGACCGCTGCAGGAGTTCGGCGACCGGGGCGTCGGCCAGCAACCGGCCGCGGCCGACGACCACGACCCGGTCGGCGCACAGCGCGAGCTCGTGCATGAGGTGGGAGGACAGGAACACCGTGCGGCCCTGCGCGGCCAGGTCCCGCACCAGCCCGCGCACCCACAGCACCCCGTCGGGGTCGAGGCCGTTGACCGGTTCGTCGAGCACCAGCGTGCCGGGGTCGCCCAGGAGCGCGCCCGCGATCCCGAGCCGCTGCCCCATGCCGAGCGAGAAACCCTTCACCCGGCGGCCGGCGACCTCGTCCAGCCCGGTCATCCCGATGACCTCGTCGACCCGTGAACGCGGGATGCCGTGGGTGCGGGCCAGCGCCAGCAGGTGGCGGAAGGCGGTGCGGCCCGGGTGCACCGACCGGGCGTCGAGCATCGCGCCGAGCGCGTGCAGCGGCGCGGGCAGGTCGGCGTACCGGCGGCCGTCGACGGTGACCGTCCCGGCCGTGGGGCGTTCCAGCCCCAGGACCAGGCGCATGGTCGTGGACTTCCCCGCGCCGTTGGGGCCCAGGAACCCCGTCACCTGCCCGGGTTGCGCGGTGAACGACAACCCGTCCACGGCCGTCGTCGCCCCGTAGCGCTTCGTCAGGCCCTCCGCCGTGATCATGCGTCCTCCTCGTGCGCCGTGACGGCCTCGTGGCCCGTCGCCGTCGACGCTAGGGACGCGCGCGCCGCGCCATCACCTGCGCGAGGACGAGACGGGGACCGGCCGGGCCTCCTCCTCGAGGAGGAGGGCGGGTGGGCCGGCGGCCCACCGCGGCGGGGTGGACGCGAACCCCGAACCCCGTGACCGGGACCTCCCGCCCGACGTCAGCGGAGGTGCCGGCCGCTCCCACGGCCTCTACGGTGTGAGCATGGTTGACCGATCGTGACCGCAGCGGACGTGGCCCGGGCCGACGAGGTCGTCGCCGAGGCCGGGACCTCCGCCGGCGACGGTCCACCGACCGACCCCACCCCCGATCACCGGCCGGTCCCGAGGCCCGGACGCACCGCTCGCCGCCGGACCGGGCTCCTGCCGTGACGGAGCCACCGCGGTGACGGGCCCCGCACCCGCGGGCCGGCCGGTCCGCCGGGGGATCCGCCTCCCGGGACCGGTGGGTTTCGTGATGGGTGGAGGGGGCAGTCGCGGCGCCGTCCAGGTCGGCATGGTCTCGGCCCTGCACGAGCACCACGTCCGCCCCGACCAGATCACCGGGACCTCGGTCGGGGCGTTGAACGGAGCGGTCCTGGCCGCTCACCCCGACGAGGGTCCCGCGCTGCTCGCCTCGATGTGGAGGGACCTGACCCGGGACAGCGTGTTCCCCGGCAGCCTCCTCGGGGCCGTGCTGCGGCTGGGCCGTTCGCGCACGCACGCCGTCAGCTCCAAGGCTCTGGAGGCCCTGGTCCTGAGCACCTTGAACGCGGACACCTTCGAGGGCCTGGGGACGCCGCTGGCGGTCCTGGCCCTGGACCTGGCCACGGGGGACGAGCACGTGCTGGACTCCGGCCCGCTGGTCCCGGCGTTGCTGGCCTCGGCGGCGATCCCGGGCGTCTTCCCCGCCGTCCACGTCGGGGGCAGGACCCTCGTGGACGGCGGCGTGGTGGCCAACGTGCCGGTCAGGCACGCGGCCGCACGCGGGGCCGGCTCGCTGGTGGTCCTCGACGCGACCGTCCCAGCGCCCGTGGCGCCCGGGGGCCTCAGCATCAGCAGCATCCTGGCCCGGGTGGCCCAGGTCCAGCTGCGCGCTCAGCTCACCGCCGCCCTACCGGCCGTGGCGGCCCGCATCCCCGTGGTGTGCCTCCCCGCGCCGGGTGCCCGACGCGTCAACCCGACCTCCTTCGACGAGACCGCGGCACTGGTGCACGACGCTCGCGAACGCGCCGACGCCTTCCTCGCGCAGCTGCACGTCGACGGCCCGGGCGTCTACGGGGAACCGTTCGGCCGCTACGTCGCCGGATCGGCCAACGCCCCCGCCGCTCCCGTGCTCGGCGCGTGAAGGAGTGCCGCCTCGGTGGGGTCAGCGTCCCGGTCGCAGCGGGGAGGGGCGGCACCGCCCCGACGATCCCGGCACCACCCCCGGGCCCGTGGGCGCGATCAGGTCGTGAGCCGGTGGATGCCGAGGTCGGTGCGCCCCGGCGCGAGGTCGGCGCGCAACGTGCGGGTCCCGCGGTAGTCGCCGTCGCGCAGGCGGCGGAACGGGCGGACCGTCTCGGTGTCGAGGGTGCGCAGCCTCCGCGTCAGCCGCTCGACCTCGCGGTCGACGCCCTCGGCCCCGAGGGTGTCGGCGTCGTGGACGACGTGCAGGTCGAGGGTCTCGACGCCGACGTACCAGAGCACGCCGTGGGTGAGGGGGAACAGCAGGGACTCCAGGTCCCCGCTGATGCCGCGCGGCCCGATGGAGCGCTCGTCCTCGCCGGCGGTCACGACCACGAGCGCCCGGCGCCCGCCGAGGCCGCCGTCGCCGTACCGCCGCGGCACGCCGAGGTCGGGGTCGAGGTCGCCGAAGGCGAAACCGCCGGTGAGGACGCGGTCGAACCAGCCCTTGAGGATGGCCGGGGGCCCGTACCACCACAGCGGGAACTGCAGGACGAGCAGTTCGGCCCGGGCGAGCTCCGCCTGTTCCCGGACCACGTCGTCCGGCAGTTCCCCGCGGGCGTGCGCCTCGCCGAGGAGTTCGGCGAGGTTCCCGGGCCGGTCGCCGCCGGGGCCGAGGTCGCGCGGGTGCAGGACGGGGTCGAAACCCTGGGCGTACAGGTCGGAGGTCGCCACGTCGCGGTGGGCGGACAGGGCCCGAACGCCTTCCCGGAAGAGGCGGCCGTTGAGGGAGGTGGGGCTGGGGTGGGCGTGCACCCACAGGGCCGTCCCCGGGGTCGGCGGGTGCGCGATGGGCGCGCGGGGGTCGGTGCTGGCGTTCACGGGTCCATCCCACGCGGCGGCGCTGGACGGATCCATGAGTGGGACGCCGGTGGACCTTCGTGATCGTCTAACGTCGTGGGGTGGACGCGTTCAGCGACCTGTTGCGGGGCGTGCGGGCGCACGGCTCGCTGTTCGGCAGCACGACGCTGACCCCGCCGTGGTCCCTGCACTTCGTGGACGGGGCCCCGCTGACCCTGGCCACCGTGGTGCGCGGCGGGGGCTGGGTCGTGCCCGAGCACGAGCCGCCGGTGCGGCTCGGCGCGCACGACACGGTGCTGGTGCGCGGCCCGGGGACCTTCACCTTCGTCGACGAGGTCGGCACGGCGGCGGTCCCGGTGGAGTGCGGGGTGGAGTGCGCGACGCCGGAACTGGGCGGGACCCGGCACCGGCTGGGCTGGTACGACCCCGGTGGGCCCGGCGCGGGCGAGGACGGGTCGACGGTCTTCGTCGTCGGCGCCTACCCGGTGCGGGGGGAGATCAGCCGCCGGCTGGTGGAGGCGCTGCCGGTCGTGCTGCGGGTGGACGCCGGCGGGGCGCTGGACCCCGTGCTCGGTCACCTCGCCGACGAGATCGCCGTGGACGCCCCCGGTCAGCAGATCGTCCTGGACCGCCTGCTGGACTGGATGCTCGTCACCACCCTGCGCGAGTTCTTCGACCGTCCCGGCGGCCGGGCGCCGGCCTGGTGGGCGGCCCAGCACGACCCGGTGGCGGGCACGGCGCTGCAACTGCTGCACACCGATCCCGCCGCGCCGTGGACGGTCGCCGCGCTGGCCCGGCGCGCGGGGGTCTCGCGCGCCACGCTGGCCAAGCGGTTCAGCGACCTGGTCGGCGAACCGCCGCTGACCTACCTCACGAACTGGCGGATGGCGCTGGCCGCGGACCTGCTCCTGGAACGCCCGGGGGCGACCGTCGCCGAGGTCGCCCGCGCCGTGGGGTACGTCGACCCCTTCGGTTTCAGCACGGCGTTCAAGCGGGTCCGCGGGATCAGCCCGAGCGGGTTCCGGCGCGCGGCGGCCACCGCCCCGGGTTCCGCGGCGGTCGGCTGACGGGCGCCCTGGACACCACGGCCTCGCCGCCCGGGTCGGTGCGGCGCCGGTGCCGATCGAGGTCACCTCCCGGGCCCTGCACCACGAGCACCTCTTCGACGGTCTCGGCGTCGACGTCCTGGGCCGGGGGAGTCCCGGCTGACCGCGTCCCGGCGACCACCGGCCGTAGCCGGACCGCACCGCGGTCCTACGCTGCCGGGGTGGACGACGAGGAGTTCTTCGCCGGGTTGACGCGCCGCCTGCGCGAGCACGTCGACCCCGACGTGCAGTACGTCGACGGCGCTTTCGTGCTGCACCGCTGGGACTTCGTCACCGACGTCTCCCCGGCCGGTACCGTCCTGGACCCACCCCTGCGGTTCCACGTGACCCCCGGGCAACTGGGCACCGTCTGCCGCGGCCTGGCCACCGACGCCGTCAGCGCCTTCGGGGGAGCACCGGTGCAGGCCGCGCTGAACCTGCTCCTGACCCACCTGGAGGAGGCCCTCGAGGTGGGTTTCGACCGGGACCCGACCCGCCGGCACGTGCTGGCCGAGCCCTACCTCGCCTTCGTCTCCGACCCCGCCGTGCCTGACGAACCGTTGCCGGCGCCCGACGTCGTGACCCGTCCGGGCGGAGAACGGGGCGTGTACGCCTTCGCGCCGCTGTCCGGCGCGACGCACCCGCCCCGGGCGGCGCCGCCCGCCGGCAGCGACCCGGCCCCGGTCACCTCCCCCGGGCAGGGCGAGGGCCCCGGCTGAGCGCCGCCTCGCGCGGTCCGACGGTCACACGGGGAACCGCACGCCGGTGAGTTCCTCCGAGACGGCCCACAGCCGCCGCTGGACCGCGAGGTCGTAGGACTGCGGGCTGGAGGTGACCACGCGCGGGTACCCGCGGACCTCGCCGCGACCGCCGGGGCCGTAGTACTGCCCGCCCAGGACGGCCGGGTCGGTCGCGGCCCGCAGCGTCGGCAGGGCGCCCATCGCGGCCGGTTGCGCGAGGAACGGGGCCAGCCGGTCCATCGGGGCGCGGACCGCGGCCGGGGAGTTGCGCACGAGCTCGGTGTTCGACACCCCGGGGTGCGCGGCCGCGGCGACGGTGCCCGCGCCGTGCGCCGCGAGCCGGCGTTGCAGCTCGTAGGTGAACATCAGGTTGGCGAGCTTGGACTGCCCGTAGGCGCCGGCCCGGGAGTACGAGCGTTCCCAGTTCAGGTCGTCGAAGTGGATCGCGGCGCGGATGCGGTGACCGACGCTGCTGACCGTCACCACGCGCGAGCCGGGTACGGGCAGCAGCGCGTCCAGCAGCAGGCCCGTGAGGGCGAAGTGGCCGAGGTGGTTGGTGCCGAACTGCCGCTCGAAACCGTCGCGGGTCGTCTGCTTCGGGGTGTACATGACCCCGGCGTTGTTGACGAGCAGGTCGATGCGCGGGTGCGTCGCGCGCAGGGCGGCCGCCGCGTCGCGGACCGAGGCGAGCGAGGTGAGGTCGAGCTGCTGCACGGTGACGTCCCCGGGCAGGCGGGCCGCGGCCCGCCTGCCCCTGTCGAGGTCGCGCACGGCGAGGACCACCGTGGCGCCGCGCGCGGCGAGGACCTCGGCGGTGGCGAAGCCCAGCCCGGTGTTGGCGCCGGTGACGACCGCGACGCGGCCGTGCTGGTCCGGGACGTCGCGGGCGGTCCAGTTCGTGCTCATGTCGTCCTCCTGAAGAGACCATCGGTCTGTTGTGGGGACGACGCTAAGAGACCGTCGGTCCGCTGTCAAGAGACCGCCGGTCTGAAAGTGCTAGGGTCCCGGCGTGACGTTCCAGCGGGCCCGCAGCCCCGAGCAGCGCGAGATCCGGCGCCGGGCGATCCTCGACACCGCGGCCGCCATGCTCGAGGAGATGCCCGTCGCCGACGTGAGCCTCAACGAGCTCAGCCGCCGCGTCGGCCTGGCGAAGTCGAACGTGCTGCGCTACTTCGACTCCCGCGAGGGCGTCCTCCTGGAGCTCATGGACTCCGTGCTGCGGGACTGGCTCGCCCAGCTCGCCGGGGAACTCGCCGCCGGCGTCGACCCCGGCCTGCCGCTGGTGCCGCGCGCCGAGCAGCTGTCCGCGGTGCTCGCCCGGTCCCTGGCGGGCCGGCGGGTGCTGTGCGAGCTGGTGGGGGCGCAGGGCGGCGTCCTGGAGCACAACGTCACCGCCGAGGTCGTCCGGCGGCACAAGCGCACCGTCCTGGCCCACCTCGGCGTCCTGGCCGACCTGCTGCGCCGGTACGTGCCCGAGCTCGGTGCCGCCGCCGAGACCTCCGGCTTCCAGACGATGGTCCTGGCCGGCGCCCTGGCGCCCTACAGCTCCCCGCCGCCCGGGGTGCTCGCCGCCTACGAGGCCGAACCGGAGCTCGCCGTCCTGCACCGGGAGCTGGAGGACTCCCTGCGGCTGGCGATCCGCACCGTGCTCCTGGGCGCCGTCCCGCGCGAGTGACCGCGGGTGCGCGATGATCGGTGCGTGAGCGAGATCCCGGGGGGGTGGGTCACCGCGGTCAGCCGCGACGGGGAACACCGGTTCAGCAAGGACGTCACCGCGGGCATCACCCTGCTGGCCGGGCTCGGCGTCGAGGGCGACGCCCACGCCGGGGTCACCGTCCAGCACCGCTCCCGGGTGGCCGCCGACCCGTACCGGCCGAACCTGCGCCAGGTGCACCTCCTCCACGGCGAACTGCACGACGAACTGCGCGAGCGGGGTTTCGCGGTGGGCCCGGGCCGGCTGGGCGAGAACGTCACCACGCGCGGCCTGGACCTGCTCGGCCTGCCGCGCGGCACCCGGCTGCACCTGGGGGAGCGGGCCGTCGTCGAGGTCACCGGCTTGCGCAACCCCTGCGCGCAGATCGACGCCTTCCAGCCCGGCCTGCTCGAGGCGGTCGTCTCCCGCGGCGCCGACGGCGCGACCGTGCGCAAGGCCGGGATCATGGGCGTCGTCCTCAGCGGGGGGCCGGTGCGGGCCGGTGACCGCGTCGAGGTCGAGGTCCCGCCGCGCCCCTGGGAAGCCCTGGAACGCGTCTGAACGGCACCGGCCACCGGGGACGGTTCAGCCCGCGGTGTCCCCGGCGGACCTCAGCGCGTCGCGCACCACGGGGTAGAGGTCGCCCCAGCACCGGACGATCCTCCCGCCGGCGAAGCGGTACACCACGAGTTCCTGGACGCTGATCGTGCGGCCGGTGGGGGCGATGCCGCTGAAGGTCCCGGTGTGCGTTCCCCGGCCGACCAGGCGCGCGCACAGCGTGTCCCCCTGCACCACCTTCTCCTGCAGCTCCCAGCGGTAGTCGGGGAAACCCCTGATCACCGCCGCGACGCCCTCGACGTACGCGGCCAGGCCGTCGACGGGTCCGGAACCGCTGACGTCGTCGGCGACGAACTCGCCGAGGTCCTCGACGCGGTGGTCGTTGCAGCAGGCCAGGTACCGCTCGTAGACGGCGGTCACGTCCTGGGGTTCGGGTTCCACGGGGTGATGCGACCACAGGTGCGGTGCCGGCGCCCGGTCAGGTGGTGGGGACGGTCCCGCCGTCGACGGTGGTCTCCTCGCCCGTGATCGACGCCCCGGCGGTGTTCCGCGACGAGGCGCGCGTCCCCCTCGAACGCCTCCTCGGTGCCGGTTCGCGACGGTGATCGCGCCGGGGCCCGCGGTGCCGGGGTCGCTGGTGAGCCTGTGGCTGGTGCGGTCGAACTCCGCGCTCGTCACCGGCGGCGTCGGCCGGTGAGTTCCCCGTCGTCCGCCCGGCGGGGTCAGCGGGCCGGGCGCAGCCGCAGCGTCCGCCGCCACTCGCGCACCGCGACGGAGGTGAACAGCAGCAGCCCGCCGACGCGCCAGGCCAGGCCCCAGCCGGCCCCCTCGATGAGGGCCTGGTCGGCCACCGTCCAGCACCAGGAGGCGGCGAGCGCCGTGCACAGCCACGCCGCGCCCCGGGCCCGTCCCCGGCGGGCGGCGGGGGAGCCGTCGGTCAGCCGCAGCGCGTACTCCTCGGCGGTCCCGAACTCCTCGGCGGGGTGCGCGGCGCCGCTGTCGGCCCAGAAGGAGCGGGTCTCCTGGACGTGGCGCGCGACCTCCCGGCGGGTCAGGGAGTACCGCCCGCGCAGCAGGCCCGCGAGGTCGTCGAACCACTGCTGCGGGGTGGGGTCGGCGAGGTCGGGGCGCGGGGTGCGGTGCGGCCACCGGAACCCGACGGCCAGCGCGAGGGCTCCGGCGGCGGGGACGAGGGCGGTGGGCACGACGGCGAGGGCGGGCCGGTCCTGCAGGGGCGAGGCGACGACCAGCACCCCGACGAGGACGGCGGCACCGGCGCGCCACCAGGCCCAGCCGCGCCGCAGCCGCCCGGCCCGGCGTTCCCGCAGGCCCCGGTGGGCGCCGGTGCCGAGGGCGACGGCGGCGGCGTAGACCGCCAGGCCCCAGGCGGTGACGGGCAGGGACCAGCCGTGGCGGGCGAGCAGGGTCAGGCCGAGCAGCAGGGTGGCCCAGCCGAGGGCGAGGAACCAGGTCGGCCACCGGTCCCGCGGGGAGGCGCCGTCGGGGTCGGCGGCGGCCCGGTCGGCCTCCGGCAGCCGTTCCCGGGCCGCGTCGGCGGCGTACCGGTCGGCGTCGCCGAACAGTTCCCCGGCGGGGCGCCGCGCTTCGAGGCACGCCTGGTGCGCGTCGGCGAGGACGTCGTCGGCGAGGTCGCCGGGGACGCCTTCGCGGGCGACGAGCCGCCACAGCGCGCGGTCGGCCCAGGCCTGGTCCTCGGGGGTGGGCCAGCGTCGGTCGAGGGCACTGCTCACGTCGTCCTCCTCGGGGGGGTCGTCCGGTCGTCCGCGCCGAGGACGGCGTCGACGGCGGCGGCGAACGGTCGCCACTGCCGGCGCAGTTCTCCCAGGCGGGTCAGGCCGGCGGGGGTGAGGCTGAACACCTTGCGCCCGGGGCCGCCCTGGCCCTCCTGCCACGCGGAGGTGAGCGCGCCCTCCTGCTCCAGCCGGTTCAGCACGGGGTAGAGCGCGCCGCCCTTGACCGGGCCGATGCCGGCGGCCTGCAACTGCTGGGCGACGGCGTAGCCGTGGGCGCTGCCGCGTTCGAGCACCCCCAGGGCGCAGGCGGCGAGGACGCCGCGTTGCCACTCGGGCGCGGTCGAAGTGTCGGGCACCCGCTCATCATGCCATCGACTAGTCGGAAAATCTACTAGTGGGGTGGCACCCCCCGGGAACGACAGCGCGCCGCCGCCCCCGGGGGGACGACGGCGCGCGGGAGGACGAACCTCAGGACAGGTGCTGCTCGGTCAGCCAGCCGTACGGGGCGGCGATCGCCTCGGCCGCCGCCGGCCCCCAGGTACCCGGCTCGTACGGGTGCAGCTCGGGACGGCGGTCCAGCATCGGCGCCGCGACCCGCCACGCGTCCCGCAGGCCGTTCGAGGTGGTGAACAGGGCGCGGTCGCCGATGAGGACGTCCCGCAGCAGCGCCGCGTACGGCGGCAGCGGTTCGGCGTTCGGCAGCTCCGCCAGGTCCAGGTACAGCTTCCCCGGCACCAGGTCGTCGGACACGCCCGGACGGCGGGCGGTCACCCCGGCGAACACGGAACCGTTGCCCGACAACGTGAACGTCAGCGTCTCCGGCGCCGCCCCGTCGTCCTTCTGCGGGGAGTTCGACGGCCGCTTGAACACCAGCGTCACGTGCTGGTGGGACTCGGCCAGCTTCTTGCCGGTGCGCAGGACGAACGGCACCCCGCTCCAGCGCTCGGTGTCGACCCACACCCGCGCCGCGACGAACGTGTCCGTCGTGGAACCCTCGCGGACGTCCTTGATCTCCTGGTACCCGCTGCCCTGGCCGAGGATGACCTCGTCGGGGTCGATCGGGCGGAACTTCGCCAGGACGTCCTCGCGGGCCTTGGCCAGCGCCTCGGAGGTCCAGTCCGCGGGCGGGTCCAGCGCCACCTCGGCCGCGACCTGCAGGAGGTGGGTGACCAGCATGTCGAGGGTCGCGCCGGTCTCGTCGTAGAACGTGGCGCGCTCGTCGACGCCCAGGACCTCCGGCACGTCGATCTGCACCTGCGCGACGTGCTCGTTGGACCACAACTGCTCGATCATCCGGTTCGCGAACCGCAGGACGTGCAGCTGCTGGGTCGCCTCCTTGCCCAGGAAGTGGTCGATGCGGAACACCTGCTGCTCGTCGAACACCGACAGGACCAGCCGGTCCAGCTCCTCGAACGACTGCGGCGAGGTCCCGTACGGCTTCTCGTAGACGACGCGGGTGCCCTCGGCCAGACCGTGCGCGGCGATGGCCTTCGTGTAGTCCTCGAACGTCGACGGCGGCAGCGCGAGGTAGTGGACGACCTGCGCGTCGTCCCCGACCTCCTCCTTCGCCGCGGCGATCGCGTCGAGGAGCTCACCGGGGTCGTCGGCGCTGAAACCGCCCCCGGCGAACCGCAGGCCCGGCAGGATCGAGGCGATGACCTCGTCGGTCACGCCGTTCTTGCCGCGGGCGAACTCCTCCAGCCCGGCGCGGACGTGGTCGCGGTACCGGTCGTCGGGGGTGGCGCGGCGACCGGAACCGATGAGGACCCACCGTTCGGGCAGCAGGTCCGCCGCGGCCAGCGCCGCGAAGCCCGGCATGACCAGGCGCTTGGCGAGGTCACCGCTGGCGCCGTACACCACGAAGACGGTGGGGCCGGCACTCGTGGTGGCGCCCAGCGCGTTGTTCATGTCGTCTCCAACTCAGGGGGACTCGGGGGGACTCGGGGGGAGGTGCGGGGTCGGCACCCGCGCCTACGCTAGCCGAGTGACGAACGCGTCCCCCTGGGTGCACCGCCTCGGTCTCGGGCTGGCCGCCGCCGGCCGTCCCGCCTACCTCACCCCCGGTCGCGACGGGGACCTCCCGCCGTCACGGTCCGTCGACGACCTCGAGGCGCGCTGCCACGAACTGCTCGACGCGGCGTGGGCGGCCGGCGTCCGGTACGTCGACGTCGCCCGCTCCTACGGCCACGCCGAACGCTTCCTCGGCAGCTGGCTCGCCGCGCACCCCGGCCGCCGGGAACAGCTCACCGTCGGGTCCAAGTGGGGCTACGAGTACGTCGGCGGGTGGTCGCTGGACGCGCCCGTCCACGAGCGCAAGGACCACTCCCTCGCCGCCTTCGAACGGCAGTGGCCGCAGACGCTGGAAGCCCTCGGCGGCCCCCCGGACGTCTACCTCGTCCACTCCGTGACCCCCGACAGCGGTGCCCTGGACGACACCGCCCTGCTGGGCGCGCTGCGCGCCCTCGCCGCCGACGGGGTCCGGGTGGGCCTGTCCACGAGCGGCCCGGCCCAGGGCGCGGTGCTGGAACGGGCCCTGCGCGCCGACACCCCGTTCAGCGTCGTGCAGTCCACGTGGAACCTGCTGGAACGCTCCGTCGGGCCGGTGCTCGCCCAGGCCCACGACGAGGGCTGGCTCGTCGTGGTGAAGGAGGGCGTCGCCAACGGCCGGCTCACCGCGGCCGGGGCCGACCCGGCGATCGCGGCGCTGGCGGCCGTCGAGGGGCAGACGGTGGACGCCTTCGCCCTCGGGGCGGTGCTGCGGCAGCCGTTCGCCGACGTCGTCCTCAGCGGCGCGGTGACGACCGGCCAGCTGGCGCAGAACCTCGCCGCGCGGCCCCCCGCCGTCGTGCCCGACGGCGCGGCCGAACCGCCCGCCGCGTACTGGTCGACGCGCAGCGCGCTGCCCTGGACCTGAGCGCCCGGTCCGGGGCACCGGGTCAGCGCACGTCGATCCACACGGTCTTGCCGTCGCGCCGGGCCCGCACCCCCCAGTCCGCGGCGAGCGCGTCGACGAGCTGCATCCCGCGACCGCCCAGCGCGTCCAGGTCCACCGCGCGGCGCACCGGCGTCGCCGGCTCGGAGTCACTGACCTCCAGGCGCACGGCGGCGTCGCGGACGGACACGGCCAGCCGCACCGCCCCCCGGCCGTGGACGAGGGCGTTCGTGACGGCCTCGCTCGCGACGAGCACCGCCGCGTCCCGGGTGCCCTCGGCCACCTGCGCCCGCCGGCACGCCGTCGTCACCAGCTCCCGCGCCCGCGCCACGGCCGTCGGGCCACCCGCCAGGGTCGCCTCCACGAGGTCCGCGGTCACCGGGACCGCCCGGGCCAGCAGCAGCACCACGTCGTCCTTGGCCTCCCCGTCCACGGCGGTCAGCAACTCGTCGCACACCTCCTCGGCGGACCGGCCCGCGAGGGACTCCAGCCGCCGGCGCAACCAGTCGATGCCGTCGTCGATCGTCGAGCCGCGGCGTTCGACGAGGCCGTCGGTGTAGAGCAGCAGCGACGCGCCGTCGGGGAACGGGTGCTCGTGCACGGTCCGGCCGGTGCCCGTCTGGCAGCCCAGCAGCAGTTCGGGGGTCCGGGCCAGGACCTGCACGCTGCCGTCGGGCAGCTGCACCAGCGGCGGCGGGTGGCCGGCGTTGGACCACCGCACCGTGCGCCCGCCGTCGGCGCCGTGGTGGACGGTGACCAGCACCGCGCTCGCCAGGGCGTCCACGCCGAGGTCGAACAGGGCGTCGTCGACGACGTCGAGCAGCTGCCCGGCGTGGGCGGGCACCGCGTAGGCGATGCCCCGCAGCAGCGAGCGGACCTGCCCCATGAGCGCGGCCGCCTCCCCGTCGTGGCCGCTGACGTCCCCGACCGTCAGCACGGCCGTCCCGTCGGCGGTGCGGAACCCGTCGTACCAGTCGCCGCCGACCCGGGCCTGCTGCGCCGCGGCCCGGTACCGGGTGGTCAGCTCCAGGCCGTCCAGCCGCGCGGGTTCGGACAACAGGCTGCGCTGCAACGTCTCCGACATCACCAGGGCGTTCTCGGTGGCCCGCCGCTCGGCGTCGCGGCGACGCAGCCGGAGCACCGCCTGGCCGTACTGGGCGGCCACGGCCCCCACGACCTCGTGGTCGGTGGGCGTCAGCTCGTGGGGGCGCCTCCACCCCAGCGCCAGCTCCCCGAGCTGGACGCCGTCGACGACGACGGCGGTCTGGACCAGCGTCGTGCACCCGGCGGCGGTGACCTCGGCGGCGGCGCTGCCGGCCGGCCGCTCGTCCAGCAGGTGCACCGCCACGGTCGCCGCGCCGAGCACGGACCGGCCGAACCGGCGCAGGACCTCGGCGGCCTCGGCGCAGGTGGTGGCGTCGATGAGGTCGAGCGCCACCAGCGCCTGCGCCGCGACCGTCCGGGCCGCGACCTGCTCGGCCAGGCGCGCGGCCTCCACCTCCCGGTCCCGCAGGAACAGCTCGGCTCCGGCGCCGTCGGCGCGGGCCCGTTCCAGGACGTAGTCGGTGATGTCCTCGGCGCGCTGCAGGATGAACTGCACCTCGCCGTCGGCGCCCCGCAGCGGGGCGTTGACGACCGACCAGTGCCGCGGGTGCAGCTGCCCGGTCCCGGGGTCCGTCACGTCGTAGCGCACGGCGGGCAGCACGTCCGTCTCGCCCGCCAGCACCCGGCGGAAGGACAGTTCGGTGCGGTGGGCGCCGTGCTCGTCCAGGTCCCCGTCCGGTGGGGGGAAGGCGTCGAAGACGTGCCGGCCGACGAGTTCCTCGCGGGTGCGGTCCAGCATCGTCGTGTACGCCCGGTTCGCCTCGACGATCACGAGGTCGCGGTCCAGCACGAGGTGCGCGGTGGGGAGGTGGGCGAAGAGGGCGTCGAGCCGCAGGACGTTCGTCATCCGGCTTCCTCCGCCAGATCGGTGGTTCCCGTGTCACGACCCTACGCAACGGCGCGTGGCCGTGTCTGCACTCTCCGACAGTCGGTTTCGCCGAGCCGGTCCGGGAGCGCCGCCCTCACCCCGTCTGCGCGAGGAAGGCCCGGTTCGCGGCGACGTTGCGCTCGACCATCCGCTCCCACGCCGCGGGACGGCGGCGCAGCAGCGCCCGGTGCGCGGCGGCGGCCGCGGCGACGACCGGCACCACCCGCTCCCACCCGCCGGCGCGGGGCACCCCGAGGGCGTCGGCCTGCTCGCCCTGCAACCGGCGGGCCACGGCCCGGGCCGCGACCAGCCCCACCCGCTGCGGCACCGGCGTCAGGTCGGCCAGCCCCGTCGCCAGCGCGTCCAGCCCGGCGGCCGTCAGGGTGCGGGAGTCCTCGTTGGGCGGGCCGGTGCGGGCGTCGACCTCGGCCAGCAGCGCCACGGCCGAGGGCCGGTCCACGACCGGGGCCAGCAGGTCGGGGTGGACGCCGAGCAGTTCCCCCAGCACCCGCCAGTGGTCGAGGAACTGCGCGTACTCCGCGTCGGTGGTCCCGAACCCGAGGCGGTGCGCCGAGCGCGGCGCCACCACCGTGAAGTCCAGCCACGTCCGCAGCGAGTCGAACTGGCTGATGGGGGTGTGCGGGCCGTCCTGTCGCACGGCGCGGCGCACCAGGGCGTGCCCGAGC
This sequence comes from Kineococcus lubricus, assembly GCF_050871965.1. Taxonomy (NCBI): domain Bacteria; kingdom Bacillati; phylum Actinomycetota; class Actinomycetes; order Kineosporiales; family Kineosporiaceae; genus Kineococcus; species Kineococcus lubricus. The sequence goes on along the minus strand of NZ_JBJLSK010000002.1, from coordinate 44,599 downwards.
CGCACGTGCGCCGTCATCCGCCACCCCGGCGCCCCGCGGACCAGCCCGCCGGGCAGCGACGCGGCCGTCAGCCAGCGGGCCGTGTCGGTCAGGCGCAGGTGCGCCGAGCCCACCAGCCGGCCCGTGCCCACCAGGATCGTCGCCGGCCCCGGGGGCCGGTAGGAACTGATGAGCGCGCCCGCGCCCACGTCGAAGACGTGCACGGCCTGCGGGGTCGTGAACGTGGCGCGCGCCCCGGCCCGCAGCAGGTCCGGGTCGGCGGCGTCGGCGACCCGCTCGAGGTCGGCGACGAACTCCCGCACCGGGGACGGCGCGCCCCGCGACCCGGCGTCCAGGGCCTTCGCCAGCTCGGCGCGCAGCGCGGGGTCGGCGCGCACGGCGTCGGCCAGGGCGTCGGCGAGCGGGTCCCCGTGGAACGGCGCCTCGTCGAGGTTCACCGGCGTCCTCTCAGCTCGTCCATCTCGCGGCGGTCGCGTTTCGTGGGCCGTCCCGCCCCGCGGTCGCGGGTCCCGAACGCGCCGAAGAACTCGTCGCGCGGCGGGGGAGGCGGCGACTTGTCGACGTAGGCGGCCTGCGCCAGGGGTGCGCCCACCCGCTTCTCCAGCAGCTGCACCACCTCGAACACCTTCTCGTAGCCCTCCGCGCGGACCCGCACCTCGTCCCCGACGTGCACGGCGGAGGCGGGTTTCGCGCGGTCGCCGTTGAGCCGGACGTGGCCCGCCTTGACGGCAGCGGTCGCGACGGACCGGCTCTTGAAGAGCCGGACCGCCCACGTCCACTGGTCGATCCGCGTCACGTCACGTCCCCGACAGGACCCCGTCGACCAGTTCCTGCGCCTCGTGCTGGACGTGGCGCAGGTGGTCGGCACCCTTGAACGACTCGGCGTAGATCTTGTAGACGTCCTCGGTGCCCGAGGGGCGGGCCGCGAACCACGCGTTCTCGGTGACGACCTTCAGGCCACCGATGGCCGCGCCGTTGCCGGGGGCCTCGGTGAGCTTCGCGGTGATGGGTTCCCCGGCCAGTTCCGTCGCGCCGACCTGGTCCGCGGACAGCTTCGACAGCGTCGCCTTCTGCTCGCGGGTCGCGGCGGCGTCGCTGCGGACGTACTGCGGGCGGCCGAACCTGCCGATGAGGTCGCCGTAGTGCTCGCTGGGCGTGCGGCCGGTGACGGCGGTGATCTCCGAGGCCAGCAGGGCCAGCAGGATGCCGTCCTTGTCGGTGCTCCACACCGACCCGTCCTTGCGCAGGAACGAGGCGCCCGCGCTCTCCTCGCCGCCGAAACCGACCGACGCGTCGAGCAGACCCGGCACGAACCACTTGAACCCGACGGGGACCTCCAGCAGTTCACGGCCCAGCGACTGCGCGACCCGGTCGATCATCGAGCTCGACACCAGCGTCTTGCCGATGGCCGCCCCGGCCGGCCAGCCCGTGCGGTTCCCGAACAGGTACTGGATCGCGACGGCGAGGTAGTGGTTCGGGTTCATCAGCCCCGCGTCGGGGGTGACGATGCCGTGCCGGTCGGAGTCGGCGTCGTTGCCGGTGGCGATCTGGAACTCCGAACGCCGGTCGATGAGGGAGTGCATCGCCGACGGGGAGGAGCAGTCCATCCGGATCTTGCCGTCCCAGTCCAGCGTCATGAATCGCCACGTCGGGTCGACCAGCGGGTTCACCACCGTCAGGTCCAGGCGGTGCCGGTCGGCGATCGCCTGCCAGAACTCCACGCTGGCCCCGCCCAGCGGGTCCGCGCCGATGCGGATCCCCGCCTCGCGGATCGCGTCGACGTCCAGGACGTTCGGCAGGTCGTCGACGTAGGTGCCGAGGAAGTCGTAGCCCTGCGCGGCCGCGCGGGCCCGCGCGAACGGGATGCGGCGCACCCCGTCGAGGTCCTTCTCCAGGTACTCGTTGGCCCGCTTCGCGATCCAGCCCGTCGCGTCGGTGTCGGCGGGCCCGCCGTTCGGCGGGTTGTACTTGAAACCCCCGTCGCGGGGCGGGTTGTGCGAGGGGGTGACGACGATGCCGTCGGCCAGGCCCGGGCCCGTGGTGCGGATCGTGGAACCGTCGCGGTTCGCGGCGAGGATCGCGTGCGAGACCGCCGGGGTCGGCGTCCAGGAGTCGCGGTCGTCGACGAGGACGGTGACGTCGTTCGCGGCCAGGACCTCCAGCGCCGACACCCACGCCGGTTCGGACAGGGCGTGGGTGTCGCGGCCGACGAACAGCGGGCCGTCGTAGCCCTGCTCGCGGCGGTAGTCGACGATCGCCTGGGTCGTGGCGAGGATGTGGTGCTCGTTGAAGGCGCCGTCGAGGCTGGAACCGCGGTGCCCGGAGGTGCCGAACGCGACGCGCTGCCCGACGTCGGAGGGGTCCGGCCGCGTGGCGTAGTAGGCCGTGACGACGTGCGCGACGTCGATGAGGTCCGAGGGCTCGGCGTGCTGTCCTGCGCGGGGGTTCGTCATGGCTTCCTCGTCACTCCTGCTGGTCCAGGCTCGCGTCGGTCGTGCCCGATGATGCTGCACCCGTCCCCGCCGGGCCGCCACCGCCCCCCGCGCCGGGCCGCCGCTCCCTCACCCGCGCCCGGGTTCCAGCGCGAACCGGGCGGTCAGGACCGCGATGTCGTCCAGGCCGGTGGGCCGCATCCGGCGCAGCAGTTCCGGGCCCACGTCGCGCAGGGGGGTCCGGGACAGGCCGGCGCCGGCCCGCAGGAGCCGCCGCAGGCCGGAGGTCAGCGACTCGTCGGGGTGCTCGACCAGGCCGTCGCTGTACAGGACCAGCGTCACCGGACCCGGGCCGTACCCCTCCAGGTCCACCTCGGCGTCCGCGCGGGCCAGGTCCGCCACCCCCAGGGGCAGGTCGACGACGTCGTCGAGCAGGCGCGGCGGCCCCTGCGCGGGCAGCAGCAGCGGCGGCAGGTGCCCGCCGTTGGACCACTGCAGCCGCGCGCCGCGGGCGGTGGTGCTCAGCCGGGCGTAGACGACGGAGGCCAGGTCGTCGGGGGCGAAGCGCTGCAGCACCCGGTCCAGGCGGGCCAGCACGTCCGAGGGCGGCCCGACGCGGTCCCCGGCCAGGGCGCGCAGCTTGTGGCGGATGGCGCCCATGCGCGTGGCGGCGTGCAGGTCGTGGCCCGCGACGTCGCCGATGACGAGGCCGGTGCTGCCGTCGGGCAGGCCGAACGCGTCGTACCAGTCGCCGCCGACCTGGGCCAGGTCGCTGGCGGGCTGGTACAGGCCGGCCAGTTCCAGCGGCCCGATGCGCTCGGCCAGGTCCGGCAGCAGCGCCCGCTGCATCTGCTCGGCGCGCAGCACCTGCCGCCGCAGGACGCGGGTGGTGTCCAGCAGGGCACCGGCGCGCGCGGCCAGGTCCGCGGTGAAGTCGCGGTCCCCGGGCCGGAAGGGGCGGGCGGCGTCGGCGCGCACCAGGGTGATGGCCCCCAGCGTCCGCCCCCGGGCCCGCAGCGGGGTGGTGATCCACTCCGCGGCCCCGAACTCGCGGGCCAGGGCGAGCCGCTCGCGGGCCAGGGCGTCCACGGCCAGGGCCGGCGCCTGCGCCGGTGGCGGCATCCGCTGGTGCTGCGGGGCGGCGCCGTGCAGGACCTGGGCCAGGCGGCTGGTCATGCCCGGGCGCAGCGGCGGCAGCGGCCCGAGGTGCGCGGCGGCGGCGGCGCGCAGGGCCGGGTCGCGGTGGGCCAGGGCCACCCGCTCCAGGCCGGTGCCGTCCTCGGCCAGCACGTCGACGGTGACCCAGTCGGCCAGGGCCGGGACCAGCAGGGCGGCCAGGGCGCGCAACCCGCTCACGACGTCGTCGCCCGCCTCGCCGCCCTCGCTCAGGACGCGGGACACCTCGGCCAGCAGGGCCAGCCGGACGTTGGCCTCCTCCAGCGTGTTCAGGCGCTCGCGCTGGCGGGCGGCCTCGGCGTGCTGGGCGTGGCTGTCGGAGAACGTCAGCACACCGCCGGTGAGGGTGTGCGCCAGGACGGTGGGGGCGAAGGCCCAGGAGGTGACCAGCGTCGAACCGTCCTCGCGCACGAACACCCCCTCGCCGGCGGCCGGGCGGGCCTGCCGCAGGGCCCGCAGGATCGGGCTGTCGGCGGCGGGCACGACGCGCCCGTCCAGCTGCTGCAGCTGCAGGTGCTCGTGCAGGGGGCGGGTCAGGAGCTCGGCCTCGGCGTGGCCCAGGAGGCGTTCGGCGGTGGGGGTGAGGGCGGTGACGGCCCCGTCGCGGTCCACCGCGATCATCGCCACGGGGGCCCCGCCGAACACCGAGGGCAGCAGGGCGGCGTCGACGGCGACGCGGGTGTCGCGCGCGTCCCGCCTCCCGGGGGGCGGTCCAGCGCTCACGACCGGCCCCGGGGACGGCGGTGCGGCGACGGTGCGGGTCGCTGCGCTGCCACCGCGTCCTCCTCGTGCTCGCGGGCGGGGTCGCGACGGGTGGTGTCGTCCTCGACGGTGCCCGTCCACGATACGAGGCGACCGGCCCGTCCGGCGCGCTCACACCTGCTCGGCCGGGCACCACCACGTCGTGCGGCCCCCGATCGTGGCGCGCACCATCCCCGCACCGCAGCGCGGGCAGTGGCCGCCGGGGGTGCGGTGCGGGACGACCTCACCGGTGTGGACGCCGCCGTGCCGCACCGCGTGCCGGATCGCGGCGCGCAGTTCGCGCCGCAGCTCGTCGAGCTCGGCGGCGGTGAGCTCCCCGGCGGGTCGGCGCGGGCTGAGCCGGGCCCGCCACAGCGTCTCGTCGGCCAGCAGGTTCCCCACCCCCGCCAGCACCGACTGGTCCATGATCCGGGCCTTGAGGGGCGCGGCGCCGCGACCGACGCGGGCGCGGAACTCCTCCCGCCCGACGAGCTCGGCGTCCGGGCCGAGGGCGCTCACGTCGGGGTCGAGCCGGACCCGCCCCAGGCGGCGCTTGTCCAGCAGCCGCAGCGACCCGCCGTCGGCGAAGGCGATCGAGAACCGGTACCAGACGCTGTCCGCGGGCGGGGTGTCCGGCCGCGGGCCGGCGTAGTCGCCGCCGACGGTGAGCCCCCCGTCCGGGGCGGTCACGAACACCCGGCCGCTCATGCCGAGGTGCAGGCCCAGCGCGGGGCCGTCCCCGGAGGTGTCGCACCACATCGACTTCCCGCGCCGGTGCGCGGCCGTCAGCGTCCGGCCCACCAGCGCGGTGCGCAGGTCCCCGGGGGCGTGCGGGCGGCACTCGTAGGTGTCGGTGTCGTCGACGTCGGCGATCTCGCGGTGCAGCGCACCGGCCTCGATGGCGGCGCGGGCGGTCTCGACCTCGGGCAGCTCGGGCACCCGCGGAACCTACCCCGGTCCGGGCGGCGCGGCCGGGTGACCCCGAGGGGGCCAGGTCCGCCGCCGCGGAACCCCCCTGTCGCGCGGTGCCGCCCACCTACAGTGCGCAGGGTGCGGAGGGTGTGTGCGACGGCGCTCGCGGTGACGGTCCTGGTGGTCACGGGGTGTTCCGGTCCCGGCGAACCCGCCGCCCCCGCGCCGCAGCCGGTCACGGTCGCCGTCGCCGGGGACGTCCACTTCGCCGGGTCCAGCGCCGCCGCCCTCGAACCCGGCGGCCTGGACGCGGTCGCGCCCCTGCTGCGCGCCGCCGACCTCACCGTCGTCAACGTCGAGACCGCCATCACCGACGGCGGCACCCCGGCGGGCAAGCAGTACACGTTCCGCGCCCCCGCGGCCGGGCTCGGGGCGCTGAAGGCCGCCGGGGTCGACGTCGCCGCCATGGCCAACAACCACAGCCTCGACTACGGCCGGGAAGGGCTCACCGACACCCTCGCCGCCGCGCGGGCGCAGGGCCTGCCGGTCATCGGGCTCGGCGAGGACGCCGACGCCGCCTCCGCCCCCCACCGCACCACGATCCGCGGCAACCGCGTCGCGGTGTTCGACGCGACGCAGGTCCTCGACTCCTCCCTGGCGCAGGCGTGGACCGCGACCGCCACCCAGCCCGGGCTGGCGTCGGTCCAGACCGCGGCCGGCGCGCGCCGCCTCGTCGACGCCGTCGCGGCCGAACGGTCCCGCAGCGACTCGATCGTGGTGTTCCTGCACTGGGGCAGGGAGTTGCAGGACTGCCCGACCACCGGCCAGCAGGAACTCGCGCACGACCTGGTCGCCGCGGGGGCCGACGCCGTCGTCGGGTCGCACGCCCACCTCCAGCTCGGGCAGGGGTACCTGGAGGCGGGCGGGCGCAAGGGTTTCGTCGACTACGGCCTGGGGAACTTCGTGTTCTACGCGAAGAAGGCCGTCACCGCGGAGACCGGCGTCCTGGAGCTCACGCTGCCCGGCACCGGCGGGGTGTCGGCGGCGCGGTGGGAACCGGCGGTCACCCGCTCCGGAGTCCCCGTCCCGCTGGAGGGCGCGGCCGCGCAGGAGGCGTTGCGGCACAAGGAGTCGCTGCGTTCCTGCGCCGACCTGGCCGCCTCCTGACGCGGTCGGTCAGTTCCCGTCCGCGCGGTCCCGGGGTCCGGATCGTTGGACCCTCGCTCCCGATGATCGGCAGCGAGGGGCCAACGATCCGAACCCCAGGGCCTCACCACCTCCTGACGCGGCGCGTCAGTTCCCGTCGAGGGTGGGGTAGTCGGTGTAACCCTCCGGGCCGGTGCCGTAGGAAGTGGTCGGGTCCAGCGCGTTCTCCGGGTGCCCACCGGCCCAGCGCGCGGGCAGGTCCGGGTTCGCCATCACCGCGCGGCCCACGGCCACGACGTCCGCGACCCCGTCGGCGACGTAGCCGGCCGCCTCCTCGCGGGTCGTCACCTGCGCGAACCCGGTGTTCACCATGAGCGGGCCGCCGAAGCGCTTGCGCAGGCCCTGCACGAACTCCCCGGCCGGGTCGGCGTGCAGGACGCTCAGGTACGCCAGCCCCAGCGGCTGCAACGACTCCGCCAGGTGCGAGTACGTCGCCTCGACGTCCGCGGGGTCGGTCTCCAGCGCGTCCTGGATGTTGTGCGCGGGGGAGGTGCGGACCCCGACGCGACCGGCGCCGATCTCGGCCGCCACGGCCCGCGCCACCTCCACGGTCAGCCGCGTGCGGTTCTCCGGGGAACCGCCCCAGGCGTCCTCGCGCCGGTTCGAGCCCGGGGCGAGGAACTGGTGCAGCAGGTACCCGTTGGCGCTGTGGATCTCCACGCCGTCCAGGCCGGCGTCGACGGCGCGGCGCGCCGCGGCGACGAACTCGGCCACGACGTCGCCGATCTCGGCCTCGGTCAGCGCGTGCGGGACGGGGAACGGCTTCTTGCCCTCGGCGGTGTGGACCTCCCCGGCGATCGCGACGGCGCTCGGCGCGACGATGCGGTCGGTGCCGGTGATGTCGGTGTGCGAGACCCGGCCGCCGTTCATGAGCTGGACGACGATGCGGCCGCCGCGGGCGTGCACGGCGTCGGCGACGGCCCGCCAGCCCTCCTGCTGCTCGGCGGTCACCAGGCCGGGCTGGCCGGGGTAGGAGCGGGACTCGGCGCTGGGGTAGGTGCCCTCGGCGACGATCAGGCCCAGCGAGGCGCGCTGGGCGTAGTGCTCGGCCACGAGCGGCCCGGGGACGCCGTCGGCTCCGGCGCGGGTCCGCGTCAGCGGGGCCATCACGATGCGGTTCGGCAGGGTGAGGTCGCCGAGCGTCACGGGGGAGAAGAGGTCCATGGTCGGCTGCAACAAGCGGACCGCGGTCCGGATTCCCGCCCCCGGGCCGACTCGCGGCGATCAAGGACACAGCCACGGCGATCAAGGACACAGCCACGGCGATCAAGGACACAGTGATGCGCACGATGGCCCCTGTCCTTGATCGCCGCCCGGCTGTCCTTGATCGCCGCCCGGCTGTCCTTGATCGCCGCGGAGGAGGGGGTGGCTGTCCTTGATCGCCGGGAGGGGGTGGGAGGCGGCGGACGTAGAGTTCACCCCCGTGTCCGGTCTCCTCGTCGCGGTCGTCTGCGCCCTGAGCCTGCTCGCCGGTGCGTGGGCCGTCGCCATCGTCGCCCGCGACCGCCGCGTCGGGCGCCCGATGCTCGTCGGCCTCGGCGTCGTCGAGCTCGCCGTCCTCGCCCTCGTGGCCGACGGCGTCGCGGCGCTCGCCGGCGGGACCCGCCCCGTCGAGACCGCCACCGCGATCGCGTACCTCGTCGTCGCGCCGTTCATCCTGCCCGCCGGGGCGTTCTGGGCGCTGGCCGACCGGTCCCGGCCCAGCACCCTCGTGATCGTCGTGGCCTGCTTCGCCGTCGTCGTCATCGCCTACCGCGCCTTCCTGCTGTTCGCGGTGACCCGGTGAGCGCCGCCCCCGCACCGCGGCCGCGCACCACGGGCCTGGGGCGCGTCCTCGTCGCGCTCTACGCCGTGTTCGCGATCGCCGCGGTCTCCCGCGCGGGCGTGCAGATCGCCACCGACTTCCACGAGGCCCCCCTGGCGTACGCGCTGTCCGCCTTCGCCGGCGTCGTCTACGTCCTGGCGACCGTCGGGCTGGGCCGCACGGGGCGCCGCTGGCGGACCGTCGCGTGGGTCGCGTGCAGCGTCGAGCTGCTGGGCGTCCTCACCGTCGGGGTCCTCAGCCTCGCCGACGCGGAGGCCTTCCCCCGCGCGACCGTGTGGTCCGGGTTCGGACAGGGCTACGGGTACGTCCCGCTGGTCCTGCCCGTCCTCGGGCTCGTCTACCTGCGCCGGGAGAGCCGCGCGGCCCGCACCTGAGCGGTTTCCCCGGCGAACCACCCGTGGGCGACGATGGTCCCGCCATGCACACCTCCCGGCCCGCTGAGCCCACCCGCCGCACCGCCCTCGTCCTGCTCGCCGGGCTCGTCCTCGTGGCGTGCGCCATGCGCTCACCCATCACCGGCGTCGGGTCGGTCCTGCCGCTCGTCTCCGACGACCTCGGCCTCGGCCCCGCCGCCGCCGGGGCGCTGACCTCGCTGCCGCTGCTGGCCTTCGCCGCCAGCTCCCTCGTCGTGCCGCGGGTCTCGGCCCGGCTCGGGCACCGGCTGACCCTCGTCCTGGCCCTGTTCCTGCTCGGCGCCGGGGCCGCGCTGCGCTGGGTGCCCGGCGTCGTGCCGCTGTTCACCGGCACCGCCCTCATCGGGGTCGCCATCGCCGTCGCGAACGTCCTGATGCCCGCGTTCGTCCGGGCCGAGTTCCCCCACCGCATCCCGATCCTCACCAGCACCTACGTCGTCCTCATGCAGGTCGTCGGCGGGGCCGCGTCCGGGGTCGCCGTCCCGCTGGCCGAGCACGTCACCGGCGGCTGGCGCACGGCGCTGGTGGTGTGGGCCGCGCCCGCGGTGCTCGCCGCGCTGCTGTGGCTGCCCCTGATCCGCCGCGCCCACGCCGAACGGGTCGAGCGCGCGCACGCCCGCACCCCGTGGCGGTCGCCGCTGGCGTGGGCCGTCACGGCGTTCATGGGGTCGCAGTCGCTGCTGTTCTACGTCCTGCTGTCCTGGCTGGCGACGATCGCCCGGGACCGCTCCGGCCTGGACCCCACCGCGGCCGGCGTCCTGCTGTCCGTCCTGCAGGTCGCGGGGGTCGCCGGGTCGCTGCTCGTCCCGGTCGTCTCGGGCCGCTCGGCCACGCGCACGCGCTGGGCGGCCGTCGGCTCGACCGCGCTGTCGATCAGCGGCGTCGTCCTGCTGCTGGTGGCCCCCTCCGCCGCCCTCGCCGCGGTCGCGCTCGCGGGGCTCGGCGGGGGCGGGTCCGTCGTGCTGGCGCTGGCGTCGGTGTCCTCCCGCGCCGCCGACGGGCCGACGGCCGTCGCGCTGTCCGGGATGGCCCAGGCCGTCGGGTACCTCGCCGCCGCCGTCGGGCCCGTCGCCTTCGGCGGGCTGCACTCCCTCACCGGCGGCTGGGACGTGCCGCTGGCGGCGCTGGCCGTCGTCGCCGTCGCGCAGCTGTGGTCGGCGTGGGCCGCGCACCGCGACGCGACCGTCCGCGCCGGGCGCGGGTAGGGGCGGGCCCCCCGACCTCGCGGGCTCCGGGCGACCGCGCCGTCCGAGCACGGCGCCCCGGCGCGGGTTCGACTGGAGCCGGCCCCGGGCGCGCCGCATGATCGAACGGCCGACGCGTCGGGCCCGGGTCGTCCGACCCGCGGCGTGGCGGGACGAGGAGGGGCGGTCGTGGCCGAGACGGGGGACAGCGGGGGCGGCGGGGGCAGCACCCTCGTGCGCGGCATGCGCAGCACCGTGGGGCGCGAGAGCACCACGTTCGGCTTCTCCATCCTGGTCACGGTGACGTTCGGGCTGCTGCAGACGGTGCAGGGCAGCCCGGACGTGCTGCGGATCGTGCTGTACGCCGTCGGCGCCGTCATGTCGTTCACGCTGCTCGAGGCGGTGCTGTCCCGGGGTTTCCGCGCGCCCGTGCCCCAGCACCGCACCAGGACGCTGGCGCTGGGCACGAGCCTGAACATCGTCTCGGTGCTCGCCGGGCTGGCCGCCGCGCACCTGCTCGCGCGGTGGGGTCCCCACGTCCTCGTGTGGCCCGTGGCGCCGTTCGTCGCCGGCGTCGTCCACCTCCTCGTCGAGAGCGTGGAGACGGCGCTCGCCGAGAGGGTCTTCGCGTGACGCGGGGACCCGGAGGCGCGGGAGGTGTCCGACCAGCCGGGCCCTAGGACTGGACGGACTCGTTCGACAGCTCGAACCAGACCGTCTTGCCGAGGGGGCCGACGGCCAGGTCGGTGCCCCAGCGGGTGGACAGCAGCTCCACCATCGCCATGCCGCGGCCGCTCTCGGCGTCGGCGCGCTGGGCGCCGACCAGCGGCATCCCGCCGCCGTCGTCGGAGACCTCCACCCGCAGCGAGGAGCCGTTCACGCGGCTGACGGCGAGCTGCACCATCCCGTCGCCGTGGACGACGGCGTTCGTGACGACCTCGCTGGCCAGCAGCAGCGCCGCCTCGACGGTGTCCTCGAGGATCTCGGCGGAGGCGACCCAGGGGGCGCACCACTCGGTGATGAGCCAGCGGGCGACCCCCACCGACCGCGGGTTGGGGGGGAGGACCACCTGGAACAACGGTCCTCGACCTCCCCAGCGCCCGCCCGCCGCGGCCCCTCCACGGCGTCCCCACCTTCGCGCATGTCAGCACAGTCATCAATGCGTGACGCACAGTCAATCACTCGGTCCCCCGGTTGTCCGCACGCGTCCGCACCGCGTCGGGTGGCGGCCCTCACACCGGCAGGTCGAGCCCGGCCACCTCCAGCGCCGTCACGAGCGCCAGCACCGCGCACACGACCCCGCCGATCCGGCTCACCGCCGCCACGCTGAGCTTGCGCACGATCGTCGCGCCCGCCGCCGCCGCCAGCCCGGACACCACCAGCAGCGCCGCCCACGCCCCCGCGAACACCGACACCGGGTCGTCGTAGCGGGCCGCCAGGCCCGCGGTGAACAGCTGCGACAGGTCGCCCCACTCGGCCAGGAAGATCACCCCGAAGCAGGTCAGCGCACCGCGCCAGCCCGGCGCGCCGCCCCGCACCTTCTGCTCGTACTCCTCCAGGGCCTCCTCCTCGGCCTGCTTCGCCTTCGCCGCGCCCCGGAAGAGGGTGAACGCCCCCACCGCGAACAGGACGGCGGCGGCCGCGGCGACCGGCCGGTCCGGCAGCTGCGCCAGCAACCGGCCGGCGACGACGGCGATGAAGCACTGCACGGCGAAGGCCAGCGCCACCCCGGTCCACGCCGTCAGGGGCTTGAAGCGGGTCGCCAGCACGAGCGTCGCGACGAACGTCTTGTCGGGCAGTTCCAGCAGCAGGATCGGCAGGAAGCTGGCCGCGAGGACGGTGAGGTCCACGGGTTCCTCTCGGGGGGTCCAACGGGCGGAGCGGCCCATGCGACCACGCCGGGGCCCGGCCGCGACAGCTCCAGCACTGCCTTTCGGCGGGCCGAAGAAGTGGTTCGGGAGCACCCGGTGATCCACACTGGGCCCGTGCCGGAGCTCCCCGAGGTCGAAGGGCTCGCCGCGTTCCTGCGCGAGCGCGCGGTCGGTCGCGTCGTCGCGGGCGTCGAGGTGGGCGCCCTGAACGTCCTGAAGACCTTCGACCCGCCGCCCACCGCGCTGCACGGCCTCGCCGTCACCGGCGTCGCGCGGCACGGCAAGTGGCTCGACCTCGACGTCGACGGCCTGCACCTGCTGGTCCACCTGTCGCGGGCCGGGTGGCTGCGGTGGTCCGACGCGCTGCCGAGGACCCCGCTGCGGCCCGGCGGCAAGAACCCGGTGGCGCTGCGGGTGCGGTTCGCCCCCGACGGCGACGACGACCCCGGCGCCCCGCCCGGGTTCGACCTCACCGAGGCCGGGACTCAGAAGCGCCTCGCCGTCCACGTCGTCCGCGACGTCGCGCAGGTCCCCGCGATCGCCTCCCTGGGCCCGGACCCCCTCGACGACGCCTTCGACCTCGACGCGTTCCGGGCGCTGCTGGTGGGTTCGCGCCAGCAGGTCAAGGGGCTGCTGCGCGAGCAGTCCGTGCTGGCCGGCGTCGGCAACGCCTACTCCGACGAGGTGCTGCACGTCGCGAAGCTGTCGCCGTACGCCCTGGCCGGCACGCTGCCCGACGAGGACGTGCGGCGGTTGTACGCGGCGCTGCGCGCGACGCTGCGCGACGCCGTCGCCGCGGCCGGCGGCAAGCCCGCGAAGGAGCTGAAGGACGCCAAGCGCGCCGGGATGCGCGTGCACGGCCGCACCGGGCAGCCGTGCCCGGAGTGCGGGGACGTCGTGCGGGAGGTGTCGTTCGCCGACCGGTCGATGCAGTACTGCCCGACGTGCCAGACCGGCGGGAGGACGCTCGCGGACCGGCGGCTGTCGCGGCTCCTGAAGTGAGTTCTCCAGGTGTTCGCTGTGAGGTCCTCGACAGGTGGCGCGGCGGGCGGTCCACTGTCCGCGTGACAGACCACGTGGACACCGTCGCCCCCCGTCCCTCGCGCCGCACGGTGCTGACCGCCACCGGCCTCGGCGCCGGGCTGCTGGCCGCGCTGCCGCTGACGCCCGCCGCCGCCTCCGCCGACACCACCGCCGACACCACCGCCGCCGCGTCCTCCGGGGACCACGGCTGGCCCACCCCGTTCGTCGTCGGGCACCGCGGCGCGAGCGCGTACCGGCCCGAGCACACCGTCGCCTCCTGGGAGCTCGCCGCCCGCATCGGCGCCGACGTCGTCGAGCCCGACCTCGTCCCCACGAAGGACGGCGTCCTGGTGTGCCGGCACGAACCGGAGATCTCCGGGACGACGGACGTCGCCGCGCACCCCGAGTTCGCCGGCCGCCGCGCCACCAAGGTCATCGACGGCGTCGAGTACGAGGGGTGGTTCACCGAGGACTTCACGCTCGCCGAGCTGCGCACCCTGCGCGCGGTGGAACGGCTGCCCGAGCTGCGCCAGCGCAACACGGTCTACGACGGCTGGTGGCAGGTGCCCACGTTCGCCGAGGCGCTGGCGACGCGGGAGCGGCTGTCCACCGAGCTGGGCCGGACCGTCGGGATCGTGCCGGAGATCAAGCACTCCAGCTACTTCCGGTCCCTCGGGTTCGACGTCGAGGCGTCCGTCGTCGCGACCCTCGCCGAGCACGGCCTGAACGCCGCCGACGCCCCCGTCGTCGTGCAGTCGTTCGAGCTGACCAACCTGGTCGAGCTGCGCACCCGGTACGGCCTGCGCACGCCCACCGTGTTCCTCACCTCGGCCGAGGGGGCGCCCGCCGACCTCGCCGCCGCCGGCGACCCGCGCCAGTACGCCGACCTGCTCATCCCGTCCTCGCTGCGCGACCTGGCCCGGTACGTCAACCAGATCGGCCCGTCCCTGGCGCAGCTGACGGCCGACCTGGTGGACGACGCGCACGCCGCCGGGCTCCAGGTCGTCCCCTACACGCTGCGCCCGGAGAACGAGTTCCTGCCGCAGGAGTTCCGCGTCGGGGACGACCCGGCGGCCTGGGGCGACGTCCTCGACTACGCCCAGCAGCTGTTCGCGACCGGCATCGACGGGATCTTCACCGACGCCCCCGACGTCGGGGTCGTCGCCCGGGAGCACTTCCTCGGCTGAGGTTCCGCCCGCGGGATGACGCCGAGGTTCACCCTCCGGCACGATGCGCCCCACCCCCGTCCCGCCCGATGCTCGTGGTGTCGGGTTCGCGGTGCGGGTGAGGGGGACGAGATGGACATCGTGGTGGGGATCGTGGTGGGCTTCACGGGTCCGGTGGGCGCCGTGCTGCTCCTCCTCACGGCCGCCGGGGGCCGGGCCGCGCGCGAGGGGAGGGGCGACGGGCAGCTGCTCGTCGCCCCGCGTGGCGCCCGCTTCGGCGAGGCGACCGACCTCGTGCTGGCCGCCGCCCGCGCCGAGGCCGCGCAGCACGCGCCGGTCGTGGACCTGCACGAGCACCGGGCCCGGCGCGGCGCCTCGGCGGGCCACGCCGCCTGACCCCTCGCGGGGCCGGGGGACGTGGCCCGCGGGTCAGCCGGTCACTGGACCAGGGCGGTGGCGGCGTCCACGGCCCGCTGCGGGACCGACGGTTCTCCGCCGAAGACCCAGCCGTCGCCGGCGGAGACGTAGTTCCCCTCGTGCGCGGTCAGGTACGCCGAGGTGCCGTCGCCGAGCCCGCCGTCGAAACCGGTGAACAGCAGCGGGACCCCGCCGGCGCCCGCGACGGGGGCCGCGGCCAGGGCGTCGGCCGCGGTCGCGTCCGTGCCGCCGACCAGGGCGACGCTCTGGCTGTCGAAGTTCTCCGTCGCGATCGCGTCGTCGGCGATCTTCGCGGCCGTCTCCTGGCGGTCGGCGCCGGCCAGGCGCTGGGTGCCGGCGACCTGGCCGTACACGGCGTCGGTGACGGCGTTCCCCAGGACGACGCGGTTCGCCGTCCCGAGCTCGGTGAGGGCGGCGGCCGTGGCCGCCGGGACCGTCCCGGGTTCGGTGAGCAGGACCGGGTAGTTCCGCGCCCACGCGATCGGGCCCGCGGCCAGCGCGTCGGCCGTGCCGGTGCCGGTGGCGATGAACACCTGCTCCGGGGCGTCGCCGGAGTCGTCGGCCGTGGCGACCATCGCCGCGGTCTCGTACCGGTCGGCGCCGGCGATGCGGTGCACCGTCCTGCCGGCCGCGGCCCAGGCGTCCTGCTGGGCCTGCGGGACGCGGTCGGTCCCGCCGACGATCCACACGTCGCGGACGCCGAGGCGCTCGATCTCCGCGGCCGTCACGGCGGGCACCGAACCGGTGTCGGTGTAGAGGATCGGGGCCGACCTCAACCCCGCGAGGTAGGAGGCGGTGAGGCCGTCGACGGTGGCGTACCCGTTGACGACGACCACGTCGGTGCCGTTCCCGTCGACGGGTTCGAGCAGTTTCGAGGCGGCGACGGCCGTGGCGAACCGGTCGGGGCCGGAGATGCGCTGGTCGAACGCGAACCCCGGTGCGGCCTGGGCGGGGGCCGCCACCAGGCCCACGAGCAGGGCGGCGGCGGCGGTCGTGGTGGCGGTGGTGGCGAGCGTCTTCTTCATCGTTCTTCTCCTCCGGGGTTTCAGCTGGTCGCGATCTCGCCGTTGAGGCCGGCGGGGTAGAACCCGCCCTTGGTGACGCCGGGACCCGGGGTCAGGTACACGATGTTGAGGACCTCCTGCGGGGTGCGGCTGAACGCGATGGCGTTCTCGTCGGCGGCGACGAGGTTCGCGCGGCCGCTCGGACCGGTGGTGATGCCCTGGTCCTTGTCCGCGCCGGACCCGTCGAGGGCGTCGCGGGCGTCGGAGATGAGGTTCGTGGGGGCGCTCAGGCCGTTCTCGTACAGCAGGGTCCGCACGATCCCGGAGTGGTACGCCTCGACGGCGAGGATGCCGGCGGCGGCCTCGAGGTAGGCGGGGGTGGAGATGAGCGGCGCGGCGCCCTTGTAGGCGGTCACCCCGACGTCCTCGAACAGGAACGCGCCGAGCAGGAAGAACGCCTCGGAGGAGAACGGGTCGAACGTCTGGCCCTGCTCGATCACCCCGGCCGCGACGGCGGCCCCCGTGAACGAGGCCTGCAGGTCGATGGCCGGGCGGGAGACGGCGGCGTTCCCGAGGGCCTTGCGCAGGAACTTCACGTGGGCGATCTCGTCGTTGGCGATCTCCTCGGCGTAGTAGCGCATCGACCGCGACTTGAACGGGACCCGGTGGCCCCCGGTGACCCCGCCCTGGGTCCCCGTCCCGGTGGCGAGGGCGTCGGCCAGTCCGTGGCCGTAGGCGGCGTAGCAGTAGAACTCCGCCTCCAGGTACTCCAGGTTCAGCGCGAAGTTCAGCACGCTGCCCTCGCTGGGGGCGGCGGTGGCGGCGGCCGCGGGGGCGGCCGCGGCGGTCCCCACCAGGCCGGCGCCGACGGCCCCGGCGGACAGCAGGCCCATCCCGCGCAGGAAGTTCCTGCGGTCCGCGGGCGTCTCCGAACTCCGGTTGATCATGTCGACGAGCAGTGTCTTCTGGAACATGGGCGGCCTTCGGCTCTGGGCGTCGGACGTCGACGCCGGTGCTCGACGCGGCAGGTGTCACGTCGTCGTGATCGGACGCCCGGTGTTCGGAGCCGCGGGCCGCGCGGATTGGGTCGGGGTTCGGATCGTCGGCACGACGCTCGCGATGATCGGGAGCGTCGTGCCGACGATCCGAACCCCCGGCCCCTCGCCTCGCCGCCGCCGGTCAGGTGGGGCCGCTGGGGGTCCCGGCGCGCGTGCCGGGCTGCAGGAGGGGCGCGAGGCGGTCCCAGCGGCCGATCTCGCAGCCGTCGTTCCGGGCGAACCTCGCGTCGACGGCGACGCCGTCCCAGGTCCCGGTGACGGTGGCCGTCTGCGGGCCGCCGTAGACCATCGTGCAGGCCATGTCCGCCGGGACCGGCGCCCACGGGTCGCGGGCGGCGGCGATGGCGGCGCAGGCGTTCTCCGCGTCGGGGTGGTCGCCACCGACGCCGTCGGCGGAGCAGGTCAGCTGCCAGGTGCGGGTCGAGCCGTTGCCGTCGTCCACCACCACGGTGAGCGAACCGTCCGCCGGGCTCGCCGAGACCGACCCCGACGGGCTGCTGCTGCTGTTCATGCCCGGTCCTCCTGCCTGCTGGTCGCCGCAGCCGCCGAGGAGGGCGAGGCCCACCACCGCGAGGGCGGCGGCGCCGGCCCGGGCGCTGCGCTGGACGGTCCTGCGTGCGGTCACGGGAGTGGGACGTCCCGTGCCGGCCGGCGGTTCCCCCGGGGGCGACGCGCGGGGGGTGACAGGCCGTCAGGGCCGGCGGTACGGTGAGAGTTTGCCCGGTTCCGGGTTTCCCCGGTATCACCACGGACATCCTCCCGCGGGACCCCCGGTGATCACAACGTTGTTGTCCTGCACCGGTTCCGGCAGAATCGACCGCCGAAACCCCGGAGGAACCGTGTCCGCACCCGACCACGTCCTGACCGCCGAGCAGGCCCACCTCGACCACGCCCGCGCCGAACTCGCCCGCATGCGCGAGCACACCCTGTCCCTCGTCCCCGACGGCGGGGACGCGATCGCCGACGAAGCCCTCGCCTGGACGCTGCACCGCCGCGCCGCCAGCCTCGTCGACGACCCGTCCAGCACCCTGTTCTTCGGCCGCACCGACCACGACGACGGCCAGTCGCTGCACATCGGCCGCCGTCACGTCACCGACTCCGCCGGCGACCCCGTCGTCGTCGACTGGCGCGCCGACGTCTCCCGCGGCTTCTACCGCGCCACCCGCGACGACCGCGCCGGCGTCGTCCTGCGGCGCCGGTTCGGGGTCGAGGAGGGGCGGCTGACCGCCTACGAGGACGAGCACCTCGTCGACCGCGACGAGGCCGACACCTCCAGCGCCATCCTGGCCCGCGAGATCGAGCGCCCCCGGTCCGGGCCGATGCGCGACATCGTCGCCACCATCCAGCCCGAGCAGGACGCCCTCGTGCGCGCCGACGCGCAGACCACCGTGTGCGTCCAGGGCGCCCCGGGCACCGGGAAGACGGCCGTCGGGCTGCACCGCGCGGCGTGGCTGCTCTACGCCCACCGCGAGCGGCTCACCCGGCAGGGGGTCCTCGTCATCGGCCCCAACCGGGCGTTCCTGTCGCACATCTCCGCCGTCCTGCCCGCGCTCGGGGAGGTCGAGGTCGAGCAGCGCACCGTCGACGAGCTCCTCACCGCCGCGCTCGACGGCCGCAAGCAGGTGAGGGTGCGCGGCACCGAACCCGCCGTCGTCGCGACCCTCAAGGGCGACCGGCGGATGGCCGAGGTCGTCCGCCGCGCCGTGTGGTCGGCCGTCGGGGACCCCGCGCGGGTCCTGGAGTCCGGGGCCGTGGTCGTGACGCGCGGCGCGCGGCGCTGGCGGGTCCCGGGGTACCGCGTGCGCGACGTCCTCGACGAGCTCACCACCCGCGGGATCCGCTACGAGGCGGCGCGGAACCTGCTGCCGCAGCGGCTCGCGCACGCCGTCCTGCAGCTGCTCGAGGCCGCCGGGGACTCCCCGGACGACGTCGTGCAGGACTCCGTGGCCCGCAGCGCCGAGGTGAAGCGGGCCGTCAAGGCCCTGATGCCCGCCCAGGACGCGGCGAAGGTCCTGTTCCGGCTGCTGTCGGACCGGGAGTTCCTCACCGCGTGCTCGCAGGACGTGCTCACCGGGGCCGAGCGCGACCTGCTGCTCTGGCCGGACCCCCCGCGCACCGCCGGTTCGGCGCGCTGGACGGCGGCCGACGCGGTGCTGCTGGACGAGGTCGCGGACCAGTTGCAGCGCACCCCGTCGCGCGCGCACGTCGTGCTGGACGAGGCGCAGGACCTGTCGGCCATGCAGCTGCGCGCCGTCGGCCGCCGCTGCACGACGGGCGCCGCGACCGTCCTGGGGGACATCGCGCAGGGGACCACGCCGTGGTCGGCGCGCAGCTGGGACGACGTGCTGGACCACCTGGGCAAACCCGGCGGTTCCCTGGAGGTCCTGGACCGGGGTTTCCGCGTCCCCTCCGCGGTGATCGACTACGCCGCCCGGCTCCTGCCGAGCATCGCGCCGGACCTGTCGGTGCCCCGGTCGGTGCGCGAGGACCCCGGGCTGCTGGAGGTCGTCGAGGTCGCCGACCCCGTCGCCCGCGCCGCCGCCGTCACCGCGGGGCTGCTGGACGTGCCGGGCTCGGTGGGGGTCGTCGCCGCCGCCGACGCGGTGGAGGCCGTCGCCGCCGCGCTCACCGCGGCCGGGGTGGGTTTCTCCCGGCTCGACGAGCCCGACGTCCACCAGCAGCGGGTCTCCCTCGTCCCGGCCGGGCTGGTGAAGGGCCTGGAGTTCGACCGCGTCGTCGTCGTCGAACCCGCCGCGATCGTCGACGGCGAACCCGACGCGCGGACCGGGCTGCGGCGGCTGTACGTGAGCCTGACGCGGGCCGTCAGCGCGATGGTGGTGCTGCACGCGCGGGACCTGCCCGCGGAACTGGCCGCCTGAGCCGGCGCGGGGGCCCGCCGGTGGGCCCCCGCCCCCCTCAGACGTCGACGTCGCCGCCGTCGAAGTCCCCGCCGTCGAAACCCCCGGGGTCGAAACCCCCGTCGTCGTACCCGGGGTCGTACCCGGCGTCGTCGGCGGCGTCGTACCCCTGTTCGTAGCCCTGCTCGTACCCCTGGTCCTCGCCGGCTTCGTAGGCCTGGTCGTCGCCCCAGTGCTCGTTGCCGAAGTCGTCGGGGATCAGCGCGTCGGCGATGGCCGTGCCGATGAAGGCGCCCGCGACGCTCGTGAGCAGCGTCCCGCCCAGGCCGCCCCCGAAGCCGCCCCCGAACCCGCCCCCGTAGCCGCCCCCGAACCCGCGCCCGAACCCGCCCCCGTAGCCGCCGGGGCCGTTGAAGACCTGCACCAGCGTCCCCGGCTGCCGGACCTCGGCGCGGGTGGCGGCCCGGGCCAGGCTCCGGGGGTCGTCCGAGCCCCGCTCGGAGGCCGGGACGACGGAGGACAGCTGCTGCAGGACCTGCCGGCGCTGGTCGGGGGTGAGCCGGGCGAAGGCTTCGGCGTGCGCCTCCTCCAGCTGGTCCGGCGGAGCCGTGCGCAGCAGGTAGCGGTACCGCTCGATCGCCGCGCGGTCCGGGTCCTGCGGGGCGGGACGCCCACCGCCGGCGGGCCCCGGCGGCGGGTACGGGGGGTGCTGCGGCGCCGGGTGGGGGACGTGCTCCGCATCGTCCCGGCGTCGCCCGAACAGGCGGTCCAGCAGCCCCATGACGTCTCCTCCCCGGTACCTGCGTGCGCGGGGAACGACACCACGCGCGGGGCCTCGGCGCATCCCGTGCGCACCGGGGACCGCGCCCGGCGCCCCGCGGGGGCGGGTCAGTGCTCGAACAGCGCGCTGACCGACTCGCCCTCGTGGATGTGCCGGATCGCCGCGGCCAGCGCGGGCGCCACCGAGATCACCGACAGGCCCTCCCGCGGTCCGCCGCGCAGCGGGACCGTGTCGGTGCAGACGACCTCGGAGATGTCCGGGTGCGCGAGCAGCCGGTCCAGGGCGTCCCCGGCGAAGATCCCGTGGGTGCAGACGACGCGGATGCTGCGCGCGTGCAGCTCCTTCAGCCGGGCGACCAGCTCGAAGACGGTGCTGCCCTTGGCGATCTCGTCGTCCAGGACGATGACGTCCCTGCCCGTGACGTCGCCGATGACGTTCGCGATGACGACCCGGTCGTCGGGGAAGCGCTGCTTGGCGCCCGTCGCGATCCCGCAGCCCAGCACCCGCGCGAACGCGGCGGCGGGTTTGGCGTTGCCCAGGTCGGGGGAGACGACGACGGCGTTCGACAGGTCCTCGCCCTCGAAGTGCGTCGCGAGCTGCTTCAGCGCGTGCAGGTGGTCGACCGGGACGCGGAAGAACCCGTGCACCTGCGGGGAGTGCAGCGTCATGACGAGCACGTGGTCGGCGCCGGCGGTCTCCAGCAGGTCCGCGACGAGCCGGCCGCCGATCGAGATGCGCCCGGCGTCCTTCTTGTCCGAGCGCGCGTACGCGTAGTGCGGGACGACGGCCGTGACCCGGCCCGCGGAGGCGTGCCGGGCGGCGTCGACCATCAGCAGCAGCTCGACGAGGGCCTCCTGCACCGGGGGCACGAGCGGCTGGACGACGAAGACGTCGCGCTGGCGGCAGTTGGCCTGCAGCTGCACCTCGAGGCAGTCGTTGGAGAACCGGCTCACCCGCGTCGGCGACAGCTCGATCCCCATCTCGGCGGCCACGGCGGCTGCGAGCTCGGGGTGGGCGGAGCCGCTGAAGACGGCGATGTCGCGCAGGCTGTGGGGCACGGTGGGCCACGCTAGCCGCCCCGCGCACGCCCACCCCCACGGCGATCAAGGACACCGGCCCCGCGATCAAGGACACCGGCCCCGCGATCAAGGACACCGGCGCGGCGATCTCGGCGGCTGTCCTTGATCGCGGACTGGCTGTCCTTGATCGCGGACTGGCTGTCCTTGATCGCGGGGGTGCGGGCGGGGCGGGGAGGGGTCGCCCGGGCGCGCGTAGGCTCGGCGCATGAGCGACCCGCGCACCTTCGACGTCGACGGCCTGCCCACCGTCGCGGTGTCCGACCTGGCCCCCGACGCCGTGATCATCGACGTCCGGGAGGACGACGAGTGGGCGGCCGGGCACATCCCCTCAGCCGTGCACATCCCCATGGGGCAGGTCCCGCAGCGGCTGGAGGAGCTGCCCGAGGGTGAGCTGAACATCGTGTGCCGGTCCGGCGGCCGGTCGCGGCGCACTGCGGAGTGGTTGCAGCGCAACGGGTACGACGCGGTGAACGTCGACGGCGGGATGGCCGCGTGGTCCGAGGCGGGGCTCGCGATGGTCGCCGACGACGGTCACGAGCCGTTCGTCCGCTGACCGCGCGCCGGCAGCCGGCTCGCCCGTCCGGGTGGCGGCGAGGTTTGACCTCCCGGGGGCTCGGGTACCCACCGCTGCGTCAGGGGTGGGAGGGGAACACGTGTACATGCCGACGGGAGCGCGGCCGGTCCCGGCTACGCACTGGGCGACCTTCGCCCACGACGCGGCCTCCGTGCCCCGGGCGCGCCACGTGGTGCGCACGGTGCTCGACGGGGCCGGTCTGGACGAGATGGCGACCGCGGAGATCGAGATCGTCCTCTCCGAGATCGTCGGGAACGCCGTCCGGCACGCGCGACCGCTGGGGGACGGCGAGATCCACGTCCAGTGCGAGGTGATCCCGGCCGACCGGCCGCACGTGGAGATCTCCGTGACCGACGGCGGGGCGCCGGGGCGGGTCGTCTCGCGCCGCACCGCGGGGGACGGGGACACCAGCGGCCGCGGGCTGCTGATCGTCGACGGCCTGGCCCACGAGTGGGGCGTGGTGGAGAACGTGGACGACCTGAGCCGGACGGTGTGGGCGTCGTTCGGGGGGCCCACCCGGCACCACCCGCACTGACCCCCCGCCCTCGTCCGCCGGGACGGGGCCGCGTCACCCGTTCAGCTGACCCAGCGCCCGTGATCAGACACGCAGCGCGCTCGGTCGGATACGGTCAGGTCACGATCCGGCACCGGGCCGGGTCGTGGACCCGGACCGGAGGCCGCTGCGTGGACGTGCCCGCGGCAGCCCCGCCCCTGGAACTGCTCCAGCGCACCGCCGCCGAGCTCGCCGCCGCCCTCGACGTCCGGGACGCCGTCACCGCCGTCCTGCGCACCGGCCGCGACGTGCTGCGCACCAGCACCTGCGGCGTCGCGCTGCTCGACGAGACCGGCACCCTGCTCGTCCCCCAGGACCCGCACGACGACGACCTCGCCGGCCTCGGCCGCGGCCGCCCCGTCCCCCTGGACTCCGCCACCCCCAGCGCCGAGGCCGCCCGCACCCTGCGCCCCGTCCTGCTGCGCGACCGCGCCGAGCTCGCCGCCCGCTTCGGGACCGCACCGGGTCCCGGCACCGGCCCGGGCCTCAACGACAGCGTCCTGGAGCTCGGAGAGCACTCCTGGGCCATGTACCCGCTGGTGGCGCGCGAGCGCCTCGTCGGGGTCCTGCGCTTCGGCCTGGCCCGCGAGGGGTCCCTCGACCCCGCCGAGCAGGTCTTCGCCGCCACCCTCGCCGGGCAGTGCGCCCTGGCGCTGGAACGGGCCCGGCTGCTGCGCGAGGCCCGGCGCACCGCCCGCCGCTACCGCACCCTCGCCGAGGCCGGTTCGCTCGACGTCTTCACCGCCCGCCCCGGGGAGGGCGTCACCAGCGACGTGCCCGGCTGGTCCGCGCTGACCGGCCGCGCCGACGTCCGCGGCAGCGCCTGGCAGCAGGACGTGCACCCCGAGGACCTGCCCGCCGTCCTGGACACCTTCCAGCGGTCCGTGCAGGACCGGTCCGCCGCCCGGTTCCGGATGCGGGTGCGGGGGCTGCGCGGGTGGCGGACCCTGACGGCCGTCGCCGTCCCGGTGCTGGCCGACCCGACCGACCCGGCCTCCCGCATCGTGGAGTGGGTCGGCTCCCTGGACGACGTCACCGAGCGCGCCCGCGCCCGCAGCCGGACCCGCACCCTCAACGCCCTCACCGCGGCGCTCGCGACCGCGACGACGTACCCGCAGGTGCTCGACGCCGTCCTGCGCGCCTGCCTGGACGGCGGCGCCGTCCGCGGCACCCTCGCCGTCGCCGAGGGGCAGGGCGAGACGGGCCTGAGGGTGCACCGGATGCTGGCCGACGGCACCCGCACCACCGACGACCTGACCGACCTGACGCTGGACGACCTGGGAGCCGTCGCCGGCGAGCGCGGGGCGTACCCCGTGGGCGCGGCCGGGGTGGCCGCGCTGCCGGCGTTCGTGCGGCCCTACTTCGAGGCGGCGCTGCGGCTGGGGGAGACGTCGTGGGCGGTGCTGCCGCTGAACTCCCGCACCCGCCGGCTGGGCGCGCTGACCCTGGGGTTCACCGACTCCGGCGTGCACGAGGAGGACGACCGCGACTTCCTCCTCGCCTTCGCCCGGCAGGTCGCCGGGGCGCTGGACCGCATGCAGCTGCTCCAGCAGCAGCGCGACACCGCGACCGTCCTGGCCGAGGCCCTGCGCCCGGGGCCGCTGCCGCCGGTGGACTGGCTGAGCACCCACCGCGTCGCGCAGACCAGCGCGGGCGTCGAGGTCGGCGGCGACTGGGCCGAGCTCGTCCCCCTGGACGAGGACCGGGTGGCCGTCGTGCTCGGCGACGTCATGGGCCGCGGGGCGCGCGCGGCGACCGTCATGGGCGTGGTCCGCACCCAGGTCCGCACCCTGGCCCTCGTCGACCCCCACCCCACCGCGGTCCTGCGGGGGCTGGACACGCTGGCCCGCGTCGGCGGCGGCGACGACCTCGTGACGATCTTCTACGGCGTCCTGCACCGCGACGGGCGGCTGCTGGCGGCCAGCGCCGGGCACCTGCCCCCGCTGACGTGCCACGACGGCCCGCACTACCTCGACGTGCCCCCGGGGGTGCCGATCGGGGTGGGCGGCGACCCGCGCACCGACGTGGTGGACGTGCGGCTGACCCCCGGCAGCGCGCTGATCGTGTTCTCCGACGGCCTGGTGGAGACGCGGGAGCGGTCGCTGACGGCCGGGCTGGGCGAGGTCCTGGAGCACTTCCGGGGCGCGGCCCGGGGGGAGCTGACCGAGATCGTCGACCTGCTGGTGTCCCGGATGGTCGGCCCGGACGCGACCGTCGACGACGACGTCACGGTGCTGGGCCTGCGGCTGCGCTAGCGTCGCCGCCGTGCCTGCTCTGCGCCCGTCCCCGACCGTCGCGGTCGTCGTCCCGGCCAAGGACGAGCAGGAGCGGATCGCCGCGACCGTGCGCGCGGTCGCCGCGCTGGACGTCGTCGACGTGGTCGTCGTCGTGGACGACGGGTCGTCGGACCTGACGTCGAAGGTGGCGCGGGACGCGGGGGCGGTGGTCGTGGCGCACCCCCGCAACCGGGGGAAGGCGGCGGCGATGCGGACCGGGGCGCAGGCCGTGGCGCAGTGGGAGCGGGCCCGCCCGCGCGAGGGCGTGCGGCCGCGGCCGCTGCTGTTCGTGGACGCGGACCTGGGCGCCAGCGCCGCCGCGACGGCCCCGCTGACGGTCCCGGTGCTGTCCGGCGAGGCGGACATGACGATCGCGGTGCTGCCGCGGCAGGCCACCGCCGGGGGCGGTCACGGGTTCGTGGTGGGCCTGTCCCGCCGGGGGACCCTGGCGGCCGCGGGGTGGTCGCCGCAGCAGCCGCTGTCGGGGATGCGCTGCCTGACGCGGGCCGCGTTCGAGGCGGCGCTGCCGCTGGCGCCGGGGTGGGGCGTGGAGACGGCGCTGACGATCGACCTGCTGCGCGCGGGGTTCGTGGTCCGCGAGGTCCCCTGCGACCTGCACCACCGGGTCTCGGGCGCGGACCTGCGCGGGCAGCTGCACCGGGCGGCGCAGTTCCGGGACGTGGCCCGCGCGCTGGGCCGCCGCCGCGTCCAGGACGCGCTGCGCCGCCTCACCCGGTGACGGTCCTGCGCGCCGCGGGGGCGGCCGGCGGTCCCGCCGTGCGCCCGGTCCGGCTGGCCGGCGCCGCGAGCGCGGTGTGCCTGCTGGGCTGGGCGGTGGTGGCGGTCCTGGGGCCGTCGGCGGCGGTGCCGGACCTGGGGCCGGGGGCCGGGGCGTTCGACCTGGGCGTGCGCCCGGGCTCGGCGCTGGTGACGGTCCTGCTGGCGGTGTCGGTGCTGTCCGGCGGGGTGGGGCTGGGGGCGGGGGTCCGCGCGGTGCACCGCGGCTGGCGCCCGCGCCGGTCCCTGCTGCTGGCCGCGCTGGCCGCGCTGGTCCTGACGCTCCTGCCGCCGGTCGGGTCGGCCGACCACCTCAGCTACGCGGCGTACGGCCGGATCGCGGCTCTGGGGGGCGACCCGTACAGCCAGGCCCCGGACGCGTTCGCGGGCGGCGCGGACCCGGTGGCGTCGGCGGTGCGGGACCCGTGGCGGTCGACGACGTCGGTGTACGGGCCGGTCGGGGGGCTGCTGATGGCGGCCTCGTCGCTGGCCGGCGGGGACTCGGTGCGCACGACGGTGTGGGCGTGGCAGCTGCTGCTGCTGCTGGCGTGGGCGGCGGTGGCGGTCCTGGCCCACCGGCTGCTGCGCGAGGACGCCGCGCGGGCCCGGTTCGCGGTGCTGTGGACGGCGAACCCGCTGCTGCTGACGGTGGGGCTGGGCGGCGCGCACGCGGACGTGCTGGCGGGGGCGGCGGCGGTGGCGGCGCTGCTGCTGGCCCGGGACCGCCCGGGGTGGGCGGGGGTGGCGCTCGCGGTGGCCGTGGGGACGAAGCTGCCGTACGGCGCGGTGGGGCTGGGGATCGTGGTGGCGGCGCTGGCCGCGGGCCGGGTGCGGCCCGGCTGGTGGGTGCGGGGCGTCGCGGGTGCCGTGGTGGTGCTGGTGCCGGCGCACCTGTGGGCGGGGGCGCACGCGTACGACCAGACGCGGACGGCGAGCCGGTACGTGTCGCTGGCGACGGTCTGGCGGCCGCTGGTGGACGCGGGCGTGCCGCGGGGGGTGCTGCTGCCGGGGATGGTGGCGGTGGTGGCCCTGGTGGCGGTGCTGTGGTGGCCGGTCCTGGTGCGCGGCGACGAGCTGCAGCGCGCGGCGGGGGTCAGCGCGGTCGTGGCGGCGGGGTACCTGCTGGGGGCGGCGTACGAGCTGCCCTGGTACGACCTGCTGCTGTGGGGGCCGCTGGCGCTGGCGGTGGTGCCGGGGGTGTGGACGGGCGTGCTGGTGGGGCGGCTGACGTTGCTGGCGGTGGCGTACGTGCCGGGGCTGGTGGACGGGATGAGCCCGGCCGTCGAGGCCGTGACGCTGGGGTACCGGCGGGAGGTGGGGCCGTGGGTGGCGTGGGCGGCGCTGCTGCTGACGGTGTTCTGGGGACTCCGATGCCGACGCAGGGTCGTTGCGTAGTCACTCTGTGGCATTCTCGGTGAGGGCTCACCTACCGGGCCCGCACGGGCGGACCCCCATCGGGGACGCTGATGGGTCCATCGGGGCGGTCACCGGCCCGCTGGAACGGTTCATCCGGTCGGGTGGCTCCACCCGGCCACCGGTCAAGGGTGAGCCGCGACCGCCCGAACCTCGTCAGGACCCGGGGCCCGCCCCGGGGATCGAACCACGTCGAACGAACGGCTGAGGGGCGCGAACACATGGATCACGGTGGTGGCACGGCGGTGGTGGACGGCGACGGCGTCCAGGTCCCCGACGACTGGTGGAGCGACGTCCTGCGCACGGTCGCCGGCGGTGATCGCCGCATGATCGTCGAGGACGCCGCCGGCAACCGCTTCGTCCTCGTCTCCGAAGCCCGCTACCGCGTCCTGGAGGCCGCCGAGCGCGCGCAGACCCCCGGCCGCCCCGGCGTGACGCTCACCGCCCGCGAGCAGGAGATCCTGCAGATGATCGCCGACGGCTGCCCCGGCTCCGTCGTCGCCGAGCGCCTCGGCCTGGCGCCCAACACCGTCGCCCAGCACCTCGCCTCCGTCCGCCGCAAGTACGGCGTCCGCTCCTCCGCCGCCGCGGCCGCCGTCGCCCGCCAGGACGGCCTCATCTCCTGACCGCCCGCACCGCCGCGACCCCCGGCCGGTCGCGGCGGTGCCGCCCTCACGGGCTGGGCATCGTGAACCCCACGATCTGCCGCGTCGTCCGGCCGTCCTCGCCCGTGAGGGCGTGCGCCACGGTCGACAGCCACCGCACCGACCCGTCCGCGTGCAGCACCCGGAACCGCATCCCCAGCGACGACGCCTTCCCCAGCGCCTCCACCGTCGCCCGCCGCACGTCCTCCCGGTCCTGCGGGTGCACCCGCGACAGCACCTCGCCCCAGCTCACCCGCTGCTGACGGGCCGCGAACCCCAGCAACCCGCTGACCCGCTCGTCCAGGTCCACGACCGGCGGCTCCAGGTGCAGCGCGAACGCCCCCGACGGCGTCTGCGGCAGCCCCCGGTTCGCCACCCACGTCGCCAGCGCGTCGGGGTCCAGCGTCGCCGCCACCAGGTCGATGCGCGCCCGCAGCTCCGGCGGCAGTTCCGGCAGCACCGCCTCCCCGACCGAACTGGTCAGCAGCAACCGGACCAGCACGTGGAACGGGATCGCGTCCCCCTGCACCAGCAGGCCCGCGCGCCGGCCGTGGTCGTCGTCCAGCGCCAGCGCGTCCACCAGCGACGTCAGCTCCGGGTCCGGACCCGGCGGCGGCTCGTCGCCCCACAGGCCCTCGAGGTCGGCCCGCACCTGCTCGGCGCGCCGCCGGACGTGGTGCTCGCGCGACAGGCGGTCGTCGTCGACGGTGCTCACCCCCTCCTGATCCCGCTGATCACGGACCGGGGGCCAGGATGACGCAGGAGGGGGGTCCAGCACCACGGTCGGGAACCACCCGCCCCCCGCCCGCCACCGGTGGGACCATGGGACCGCCATGACGATCACCGACCCCACCCTCCCCGACCTGCTCCCCGCCGCGGGCAGCGCCGCCGCCACCGACCCCGACACCGTCCTGGAGGCCTTCACCACCTGGGTGACCTCCCGCGGCATCACGCTGTACCCCGCGCAGGAGGAGGCCCTCCTGGAGGTCGTCTCCGGCTCCAACGTCGTCCTCGCCACCCCCACCGGCTCCGGCAAGTCCCTGGTCGCCGCCGGCGCCCACGCCGCGGCGCTCGCCGGCGGGGTCCGCTCCTTCTACACCGCCCCCCTCAAGGCCCTGGTCAGCGAGAAGTTCTTCGCGCTCATCGAGGTCTTCGGCGCGCAGAACGTCGGCATGATGACCGGCGACGCCTCGGTGAACCCCGGCGCCCCGATCGTCTGCTGCACCGCCGAGGTCCTCGCCAACCTCGCGCTGCGCTCGGGGGCCTTCGCCGACGTCGGCCAGGTCGTCATGGACGAGTTCCACTTCTACGCCGACCCCGACCGCGGCTGGGCCTGGCAGGTCCCGCTGGTCGAACTCCCGCAGGTGCAGTTCCTGCTCATGTCCGCCACCCTCGGCGACGTCACCGCCCTGCGCGACGACCTGACCCGGCGCACCGGGCGGTCCACCGCGCTCGTCACGTCCGTCGAGCGGCCCGTCCCGCTGCACTACTCCTACGCGACGACCCCCCTGCAGGAGACCGTCGAGGAACTGCTCCAGACCGACCGCGCGCCCGTCTACGTCGTCCACGCCACCCAGGCCGCCGCCGTCGAGCAGGCCCAGGCCCTGACCAGCGCCAGGATCGCCACCCGCGAGCAGCGCGACGCCATCGCCGAGGCGATCGGCGGGTTCCGGTTCGCCGCCGGGTTCGGCAAGGTCCTGTCCCGGCTGCTGCGGATGGGCGTCGGCGTCCACCACGCCGGGATGCTGCCCAAGTACCGCCGCCTCGTCGAGACGCTCGCCCAGGCCGGGCTGCTGAAGGTCATCTGCGGCACCGACACCCTCGGCGTCGGCATCAACGTCCCCATCCGCACCGTGCTGTTCGGCGGGCTCACGAAGTTCGACGGCCGCCGCAACCGGCACTACCGCGTCCGGGAGTTCCACCAGATCGCCGGCCGCGCCGGCCGCGCCGGTTTCGACACCGCCGGCACCGTCGTCGTGCAGGCCCCCGAGCACGAGGTCGAGAACGCCCGCCGCGTCGCCAAGGCCGGCGACGACCCCAAGAAGCTCAAGCGCGTCCAGCGCGTCAAGGCCCCCGAGGGTTTCGTCTCCTGGTCCCAGCAGACGATGGACAAGCTCGTCACCGGTGAACCCGAGCAGCTCACCTCCCACTTCCGCGTGACGACCTCGATGCTGCTCAACGTCCTGCAGCGCCCCGGGAACCCCGTCGAGGCGATGCGGCACCTGCTGCTGGACAACCACGAACCCCGCAAGAACCAGCTCAAGCACGTCCGCCGGGCCGTGGAGCTGTTCCGCGCCCTGCTCGACGCCGGGATCGTGGAGAAGCTGCCCGCGCCGCTGCCCGACGGCCGGCAGGTCCGCCTCGTCGCCGACCTCCAGCTCGACTTCGCCCTCAACCAGCCGCTGTCGCCGTTCGCGCTCGCCGTCGTCGACGACCTCCTGGACCGGGAGTCGCCCACGTACGCCCTCGACGTCGTGTCCGTCATCGAGGCGACGCTCGACGACCCGATGAAGGTGCTGCTGGCCCAGAGGTCCAAGGCCAAGGGAGACGCGGTGCAGCGGATGAAGGCCGACGGCATCGAGTACGAGGAGCGCATGGAACTCCTCGAGGACGTCGAGTGGCCGCGCCCGCTGGACGAGGAGCTGCGCGCCGCGTACGAGACGTACCGCAGCGGGAACCCGTGGGTCGCCGACTACGAGGTGAAGCCCAAGTCGGTCGTGCGGGACATGTACGAGCGCGCCATGACGTTCGGCGACTACGTCCAGCACTACCAGCTCGCCCGCTCCGAGGGCCTGGTCCTGCGGTACCTGTCCGACGCCTACAAGGCGCTGAAGCAGACCGTGCCCGACGACGCCCGCACCGAGGAGCTCACCGACCTCGTCGAGTGGCTGGGGGAGGTGGTGCGGCAGACCGACTCCTCGCTGCTGGCCGAGTGGGAGGCGCTGCGCGACGGCGTCGACGTGGACGACGTGGAGAACGTGGTGGCGCCGCAGGAGGAGGAGGCGCCGCCGGTCACCGCGAACCGGCGCGCCTTCCGGGTCCTGGTGCGCAACGCGGTGTTCCGGTTCGTCGAGCTGTGCGCCCTCGACCGGCCCGCCGCGCTGGCCGAGCTGGACGGTTCCCCCGACGAGGACACCTGGGCCGACCAGCTCGACGCGTACTACGAGGAGCACGACTCGATCGGCACCGGCCCCGACGCCCGCGGCCCGCACCTGCTCCAGGTCGACGACGGGTCCGGCCCCGAACCGAAGGGCTCGCCGCGGAACTGGTACGTGCGGCAGGTGCTGGAGGACCCCGCCGGTGACCGCGACTGGGGCATCGTCGCCGAGGTCGACCTCGACGCCTCCGACGAGGCCGGTGCCGCCGTCCTGCGCGTCGCGGGCCTCCTGCGCCTCTGACCCCGGCGATCGAGGAAACCCCCACCGCGATCAAGGAAACCCGGTGCCTCCGCGCAGCGGCTGTCCTTGATCGCAGTGGGGGAGTCCTTGATCACCGGGGGGTGGGCGGGTTGGATGGGCGGGTGACGCTCACCTGGGACCTGGACGCCGACGTCCGCCACCTGAACCACGGGTCCTTCGGGGCCGTGCCCCGTCCCGCCCTCGACCGGCAGTCGGAGTACCGCCGGCTCATGGAGGGTTCCCCGGTCAAGTGGTTCGTCGGTGTGCCGCAACGCATCGCCGCGGCCCGGGCCCGCGTCGCCCCCTACCTGGGGGTGTCCGCGGACGACCTCGCGTTCGTGCCGAACGCCAGCGCGGGGGCCAGCGTCGTCCACGGCTCGCTGCGGGCCGCGCCCGGCGGCGAGGTCGTCGTCACCGACCACGGGTACGGCGCGGTGACGATGGGCGCGCACCGCTTCGCGCGGCGCTGGGGCTGCACCGTCCGCACCGCCCACGTCCCGCTCGCCGCCGACCCGCAGGAGGCGGCGGAGGCGATCACGGCGGAGTTCTCCGACCGCACGGTCCTCGCCGTCGTCGACCACGTGACGTCCCCCACCGCCCGCTTCCTGCCCGTCGACCTCGTGGGCGCCGCCGCCCGCGCCCGCGGGATCCCGTTCCTGGTCGACGGCGCGCACGTCCCGCTCCTGCTGGCCGACCCGCTGGCGGGGGTCGACTGCGACGCGTGGGTCGGCAACCTGCACAAGTTCGGGTGCGCGCCGCGCGGGACGGGGGTCCTCGTCGCCCGCGGCCCGCTGCGCGACGACCTGCACCCGCTCATCGACTCCTGGGGGGCGGGAAGGCCCTTCCCCGAGGGGTTCGACGCCCAGGGCACGCTGGACTTCACGAGCTGGCTCGCGGCGCCCGACGCGCTGGACGTGGTGGAGCGCGAGGTCGGCTGGGACGTGGTGCGCCGCGACGCCGCCGCGCTCGTCGCGCAGGGCGCCGACCTCGTCGCCGACGCGTTCGCCCGGCACACCGGGCAGGACCACCGCGTCGACGTCGGCACCCCCGCCGGCCCGTTCCGCCTCCTCGCGCTGCCGGGCCGCCTCGGCGCGGGACCCGGCGGCACCGACGCGGTCCGCGACCGGGTCCTGGCCCGGTTCGGCGTCGAGGCCGCCTTCACGGCGTTCGGCGGCCGGGGTTTCGTGCGGCTGACCGCGCACGCCTACAACACGCCCGACGACTACGCCGACTTCGCCGGGCGTGTCGTTCCCGCGCTGGTGGCCTGGGCGCGCGAGGGCTGACCGCCCGGACGCTCCCCCGCCCGTCGGTCGGGGCAGGACCTCTTGTCCCGCAACGTCTTCGCGATCACGTCCTGCGGCGATCCCGTTTCGGGTTGCGGCCGTTGCTGGAGGGGCCAGCATCGTACTCGGCACACCGGCCGCGAGGCCGGCGGAACACGCTCTGGTCCAGACCGAGGGCCGCTGAACTGTCCGACCCGTGGCCACCGCCGCGGGGAATTCCTCGGAAGGGAAACACCCATGGCGCACGACTTCGCCCCCGACACCCTCTTCGGCACGACCGTCACCGGCTCCGACGGCGACAAGATCGGCAAGGTCGACGAGGTCTTCCTGGACAACCGGACCGGCCGCCCCGAGTGGGTCTCGGTCAAGACCGGGTTGTTCGGTTCCAACGTCTCCCTGCTGCCGCTGGCCTCGGCCAGCCTCTCCGGCGACGTCCTGACCGTGCCGTTCGACAAGAGCAAGGTCAAGGACGCCCCCCACCACGACCCGGGCCGCGAGCTGAGCGAGTCCGACGAGGCGGACCTGTACCGCTACTACGGCATCGCCGACTCCTCGTCCACCACCACGGGGACGACGGACACGGTGACGGACACGACCGGCACCGCGACCACCGGCACCGCGACGACCGGCACCGCGACCACCGGCACCGAGACCGCCACGACGGG
The DNA here is from genome assembly GCF_050871965.1 of Kineococcus lubricus. Taxonomy (NCBI): domain Bacteria; kingdom Bacillati; phylum Actinomycetota; class Actinomycetes; order Kineosporiales; family Kineosporiaceae; genus Kineococcus; species Kineococcus lubricus. Next base: position 11,849 of record NZ_JBJLSK010000002.1, on the reverse strand, counting down.
CACCGCCGGAGTGAGCGACCTCACCACCGGGCACGGCACCGGGCACGGCACCGAGCGCGCCGCGGGCCACGACACCTCCGGCCCGGACACCGACGACGCGATGACCCGCTCCAAGGAGGAGCTGCACGTCGGCACCGAGACCCGCGAGGCGGGCCGGGCGCGGCTGCGCAAGTACATCACCAGCGAGAACGTCACCCGGACCGTCCCGGTCTCCCACGAGGAGGTCGTGGTGACCCGCGAGCCGATCACCGAGGAGAACCGCGGTGCGGCCCTGTCCGGCGGGGACCTGACCGAGGAGGAGCACGAGGTGGTCCTCACCGAGGAGCGCGCCGTGGCCGCCAAGGAGACCGTGCCGGTCGAGCGCGTCCAGCTCGGCACCGAGACCGTCGAGGGCACCGAGACCGTCGAGGCCACGGTGCGCGAGGAGGTCATCGACGTCGACACCGACACGGAGGTCGACGCCACCCGCGGCCGCGACGACCGTCGCTGACCCGCTGCTGAACCGCCGCTGACCGCAGGCCGACCCGACGTCAGGACCCAGCATGGACGACAGTTCCCCCGGCGCGCACGTCCCCGTGGACGAGGCCGGTGACGCTGGACCTGACGTCGGGGTCGTCCTGCACGGCGAGCGGTTGCGGGTGGGCACCGAACGGGTCCCGGTGGAACGGGTGCGCTTCTCCAAGCGCGTCGTGACCACCACCCGCACCGTCGAGGTGCCCGTCCGCGTCGAGCAGCTCGTCGTCTCGCGCGAACCGTTCACCGACGGCGAGGCGGTGGCGGCCGGGGGGCCCGGCGCCCCGCGCGGCGACGAGGAACTGGTCATCGTGCTGCACGAGGAGGTCCCCCGGGTGACGCTGGACGTCGTGCCGGTGGAGGAGGTGCGCGTCCGGGTGCGCACCGTGGCGGGCGAGCAGGTCCTCAGCACCGACCTGCGCAGCGAGGCCGTGGACGTGGAGGTCCTGGACACCCGGCCCGACACCCGGCCCGACACCCGGCCCGGCAGCGGACCGGACGCCGGCTGACGACCGCGCGAACCGCGCCGTCCGGCACCGTCGCGCGCACGCTGGCACAGTGGTGTGCCGAGCGGGACCCGCTCGCACGAGCGTTCCGACCACGGGAGGGCTGGTGGACGTCCAGCTGGACGACCTGCGGGTGTTCCACGCCCTGCCGAGTCCCCACGTCCTGCTGGACCGGCGGCTGAGGGTCGTCCGCGCGAACGACGCCTACCTGCGGCTGCTGGGCCGCGACGCCGCCCACGTCGAGGGCCGGCCCCTCCTGGACGTCTTGCGCGAGCACGGGGCACCGCCGGACCACCCCCGCGACGCCGAGGACGCCGGGCTGACCGGGCTGCGCGAGTGCCTGGAGCACGTCCTCGCGACCGGCCGCCCGGAATCGTTGTCCCCTCAGCCCTTCCCCCAGGTCGACCCGGGTACCGGGCAGCCCCGGCAGCGGTGGTGGTCGTCCGTGGTCGCGCCGGTCGTGGACGACACCGGCGAGGTCGCGGTCCTCATCCACCGCGTCGAGGACATCACCGACTACCTCAGCGACCGGGACGACAGCCGGCGCCGCCGGCTGGCCGAGGAACGCTGGCAGGCGCGGACGCTGACGTCCGAGGCGGAGCTCTTCGACCGCGTCCGCGAGCTCCAGGTCGCCCGGGACGCCGAGCGGGCCCGCGCCCGGGAACTGACCGCGCTGGCCGAGGCGTCGGTGGGGGTGGCGCGCGCCGCCGACGTCGCCGAGCTCACCGACGTCGTCGTCAACCGCGGGCTGGCCGCGCTGGGCGCGCAGGGCGGCGCCGTCGGGGTGCGCTCCGGGGACGTGGTGGACCTGACGATCACGGCGTCGCTGGGGGCGGGCATCCAGCTGCGGTACGCGCAGCTGCGGCTGGACGACCCGCTGCCGGTGGCGGTGACCGTGGCCACCGGGCGGCGCATCCTGCTGCCGGACCTGGAGTCCACGCTCGCCTACGGGCACGGGGCCCGGGAGATCGTCGAGATCAGCGGCTGCCAGGCGTGGGTCTGCCTGCCCCTGACCTCCGTCGACGAGGTCGGTGACCAGGTCGTCCTGGGGGCGCTGCTGGTGGGGTGGAAGCAGCCGCAGACGTTCTCCGCCGCGGCGCTGGGGGTGCTGGAGGCGTTCGCCGCGCAGTGCGCGCAGACCCTGGCCCGGCTCCGGGTCCGGGAGGCGGAGCAGGTGCAGGCCGAGCGGACGTGGCGGCTGGCGCAGGTCCTGCAGCGCAGCCTGCTGGCCGAGCCGGTGCAACCCGACGGGTTGCAGGTCGTCACCCGCTACCGGGCCGCGGCCGAGCGGGCCCAGGTGGGGGGTGACTGGTACGACAGCTTCGTCACCTCCGCGGGGGTGAGCACGCTGGTGGTCGGGGACGTCTGCGGTCACGACCGCGAGGCCGCGGCCGCCATGGGGCAGGTGCGGAACCTGTTGCGCGGCATCGCCTACACGGTCGGTCACCCCCCGGCGGGGGTCCTGCGGGCGGTGGACCGGGCCCTGGCCGGGCTGGGTGTGCCGGCGCTGGCGACGGCCGTCGTGCTCTGCGTGGAGCAGGACGAGGAGCTGCGGGCCGCGGGGCGGCACCGGTTGCGCTGGTCCAACGCCGGGCACCCGCCGCCGGTGGTGGCGGGTCCGGACCGCCGGGTGCGGATCCTGCGGACCGAGGCCGAGCTGCTGCTGGGGCTGGACCACGGCACGGCCCGCAGCGACCACGACGTCGTGCTCGAGGCCGGTTCCACGGTGCTGCTGTACAGCGACGGGCTCATCGAACGGCGCTCGACGGACATCGACGACGGCCTGGCCTGGCTGGCGCTGACCGTCGAGGAGCACGTCCGCGGGCTGCCCCCGGCGCAGCCGGTGGACCTGGACGGGCTGTGCGACCGGCTGCTGGCGGCGGTGGGGGAGGTCGGGGACGTCGAGGACGACGTGGTCCTGCTGGCCCTGCGCACCTGACGGCGCGCCCGGGGCTCAGCCGGCGAGCCGGAACGCCAGCTCGGTCTCCCACCGGTCCAGGTCCGGTTCGGTGGCGGGGTCCGTCAGGTAGCTCTCCAGCCGGCAGCCCCAGCGGTCGCCGTCCGCGGAGGGGGTCACGTCGAACGTGAGGCCCCGGTCCCGCGCCCAGGCCAGCAGGTCGCCGGTGGCCCCGACGAGGCTGTCGGGGTGGCCGCGGTGGACGACGGTGGCGTACCGGCCCGCCGGCAGGGTCGCGGTGTGGACGTCGCCGGTCGTGGGGACGGGGCCGTCGACCGGGACCCCGGCCACCACGACCATCCCCGCCGCCGCGTCGATCACCTCGTACCGCAGGAACGGTGCCCCGGCCGGGGCCCGCCCGGCGTCCAGGACGAGCCCGACCAGGTCGCCGATGCGGTCGGCGACCGAGGCGATCGTGGTCGGGGTGACGGTCCGGCGGACCCCGACGTGCGGGACGGCCGGGCGGTCGACGACGACGGGGTCTCGGGTCAGCGTGGTGTGCACGGGGGGTGGACCTCCGGGCGCCGCGGAACTCACCGCCGGCCGGGAGCGCGCCGGTGCGCCGGGCTCAAGTCCGGTCCGCGCCGGGTCGATCTCCCCTCGAAGGCCCGATCCCGGGTTCGACGGCAGGAGGACCAGTGGCACAGCACGGCAAGCGGACCCGCGTCGGCCTCACCGGCGGCTTCGCCCTCTCGACCGGCACGATGGCCGCGGTCGCCGTGCTCCTGGGCGGGGCGAGCGCCGTCCAGGCCCACCAGCAGGCGAGCGCGCTGACCACGTTGCAGCACCAGGGGATCGCCGTCCAGGCGGCCTCCCAGGAGCTGGCCGCCCAGCACGCCTCGGCCAACCTGAACTTCCTGTCGGTGGCGACCGCGACCCCCGACATGACCGCGGAGCAGATCGCGCGCTTCAGCGCGGCGCACGACGTCGCGCGGGGGAAGGTCGAGGAGAGCCTGGCCCTGCTGGACGAGCGGACCACCGGCCGCCAGGCCGAGCTGGTCGACACCCTCACCGAGCAGCTGGCGATCAGCGACGCCGCCCTGGAGGTCCCCTTCGACGCCCCGCCGGCGGAGCTGAAGAAGTCCGTGGACGACTACGACGCGGCCGAGGCCGCCGTCGCCGAGGCCCTCACCGAGCTGCGGCAGCTGACCCAGCAGCAGGTCGACGACCTGGTCGCCGCCGGGCACGCGGCGGCGCAGCGGGCCACCGTCGTCACGGTCGCCGTCCTGGTGGCGGGGCTGGGGCTGGCCCTGCTGACCACGGTCGCCGTGGTGCGGCGGGTCCGCCGCGACGCTCGTGCCATCGCCGCCGCCGCCGACGGTCTGCGTCGCGGGGACCTCACCGGTGGCAGCGGGGTCCAGCGCGGCGACGAGCTCGGCACCATCGCCACCGCCCTGGACGGCGCCCTGGCCGACCTGCGCGGCCAGTTCTCCGCGGTGGCCGCGGCCGCCGACGACCTCGACCGCTCCGCCCGGGGCCTGCTGGACAGCAGCGCCGAGGCGGACGGCGCCGCCGGTCGCGCCGGGGTGCAGGTGCGGGCGGTCACCGAGGACGTCAGCCGGGTCACCTCGGGTCTGCAGACCGTCTCGGCCGCGTCGGAGGAGATGGAGTCGGCGATCCGGATGATCTCCCAGAGCGCCGCGCAGGCCACCGGGGTCGCCGCGCAGGCCGTGGAGACGGCGGAGACCACCCACGCCGTCGTGACCCGCCTGGGGGAGTCCTCCGCGGAGATCGGTGACGTCGTGAAGGTCATCACCGCGATCGCCGAGCAGACGAACCTGCTGGCGCTCAACGCGACCATCGAGGCGGCCCGGGCCGGGGAGATGGGCAAGGGCTTCGCCGTCGTGGCCGGTGAGGTGAAGGAACTGGCGCAGCAGACGGCCCGCGCCACCGAGGACATCTCGCGCCGGGTCGGCACGATCCAGGCCGACACCCAGGGCGCCGTCGCCGCGATCGGCTCCATCGCCGAGGTCATCGCCCGCGTCAACGACCTGCAGACCTCGATCGCCTCGGCCGTGGAGGAGCAGTCGGCGACGACGTCGGAGATCAGCCGCGCCCTCGGCGAGGCGTCCGACGGCGCGCACCGGATCGACGGGAGCATCGGGCAGGTCTCCGACGCGACCGACGCGACCGGGGCCTCGGTCGTCACCACCCGGGCCGCCGCCGACGACGTCCGGACCGTGACGGGGCGGCTGCGCGACGTCGTGGGGCGCTTCCGCATCTGACCCGCACCGGCGGCGGCCCCGGCGTCGGGCCGCCGCCGGACGTCGCCAGCACCACGGGGGACGCGGACAGGCGCGGAGCGCACCGGGCACCAGGACCGCCGGGGCGTGCAGCGGGTCCCGCGGGCCGGGCAGCGCTGCCCGTCCTCACGGGCCGGGGGGGTTCGCCACCCCCTGCATCGGCGCCGCAGCGCCCTCCCCGCGGGTCAGCGGGGCAGTTCGAACCAGACGGTCTTGCCGCGGGCGACGGGACGCACGCCCCAGTCCCCGGCCAGGCCGTCGACGATCGCCATGCCGCGGCCGTGGACGGCGCCGGGGTCGGCCCGCTGGATCGCGGGCAGGGCCCCGTCGTGGTCCCCGACCTCGACGCGGACCCGGGCCGGGGTGACCGCGACGGCCAGGTCGACGCGGCTGCGGGCGTGCTCGACGGCGTTGGTGACGAGTTCGCTGACGAGCAGCACCGCGGTGTCGCAGACGGACTCGGGGACCCCTTCGCGCAGGCAGCGCTCGCGCACGAACGCGCGGGCCCGGGAGGCGGCCCGGCGGCTGCGTTCGAGGCTCAGCGACGACGGTTCGGACCGGGCGCTCACGTCACGATGGTGGACCACCGGGGGCCGTGCGCCGGGCGCGGGGGCCCTCCGCGTGTCGGCGGCCGGGGGACGAGCGCCGGGGTGCGGGTGCGGCGGGGACGGACGACCCTGGTGCGGTGGCGCACCTGCGTTTGACCTCGACCGTCCTGGACAGCCCCGAACCCGTTGCGCTGGCGGCGTTCTACCGGCACCTGCTGGGTCTGCGGACCCGCGAGGAGGACCCGGACTGGGTCGTGCTGGCCGACCCTCTTGGCGGTCCGGGGCTGTCGTTCCAGCGGGAGGAGTCGTTCGTGCGGCCGCGGTGGCCCGCGCAGGCGGGTGACCAGCAGATGCAGGTGCACCTCGACGTCGCGGTCGACGACCTCGTCGCCGCGGTGGAGCACGCCGTCGCCGGCGGAGCGGTGGTCGAGGAGTTCCAGCCGCAGGAGACGGTCCGCGTGATGCGGGACCCGCACGGGCACCTGTTCTGCCTCTACCTGCCGGAGTGACCTGCCGGAGGGAGGGTCCGCCGGGGTTGCCTGGTGGCCGACCCCCCGGCCACCAGGCTGACACCGCGGCTCCGCGAGCCCGATGCGTCCTCACCGACCCCCCGGTCGGGACGCACCCCCCGGACTCCCGGGCTTCGTCCCCGGTGGTCGACCCCCCGACCACCGAGCACGGGTACTGCTTCCCCCACGAGTCCGACGCGAACAGGTCCCCCCGGATCTGGGCACGCCCCCCGGACTCACCCACGACATCGCGGCAGCCCCCGGGAGCGTTACGACCCCCGGACGTGTCCTGCGTCACACTGCTCAGTGTGATCGGGGGGACGGACCGGTGGCGGGCGCTGGCGGCGCACGGCGACGCCTGGCAGGTGCACGGCCGGCTGCGCGCGGGCGCGGCCGAGCTGCCCGGCGCGCGGGTGATGGCGAGCGGGCTCGCGCACGCGCAGTGGAACAACGCCGACGTCCACGACGCCGCGGACGTCGACGTCGGCGCCCTGCGCTCCTGGTACGGCGCGCGCGGCGTGCCCTGGGGGGTGCGGGTCCCCGCCGGGTCGGCGTGGCCGTGGGGGACCCACCTGTTCCGCAAGCGGCTCGTGCTGCTGCACCGGGCGGACGCGCGGCCCGCGCGGGCCCCGGCCGGCCTGGACCTGCGTCCGGCCGGCCCCGCCGACCTCGACGCCGTCGTCGCGGTGGACCACGCCGCGTTCGGCGGGGACCGCGCGGCGACCGCCGCCTGGTGCGCCCCGCTGCTGGCCGCGCCCGAGGCCGACGTCGTGCTCGCGCACCGGGACGGCGTCGCGGTCGGGACCGGGTACGTGCTGCGCTCGGACGGCTGGGCGGGCCCGGCCGCGTACCTGGCGGGGCTGGCCGGTCCCGTCCCGGCGCTGGCGGACTGGTTGCTGCGCAGGGCTTTCGAGACCGGTGCGGAGGTCGCGCACACCCACCCCGGCGACGACGGCGAGGCGGCGGGGTTCGCCCGGCTGGGTTTCCGCGAGGTCGCGGCGCTCGACGTCCTCGTGGACGTCTGACCCGGCGCGCGAGGGACCGCCGCCCGGTGCCGACTTCGGCACCGGGCGACGGCCCCGGGGCGTGCGTCAGCCGACGAGCTCGGCCTGCTGCGCCGAGACCTCGGCCTCGGCCGTCCTGCTCCCGGTGCTCTTCAGCGCGTAGGTGGGGATCTGCAGACCCAGCGCGGCGCAGACGTTGTGGAACACCTCGGTGTTGTCCAGCAGCTTCGCGAAGCGCTGCGCGCCCGGGCCCGAGGCGCCGATGAAGACGTCCTCGACGGTGTGCACGCAGTTCGTCTCCTCCAGCGGCAGGTTGCCGATCTGGACGACGGCGCCCGGGTCGCGGTCGGGGTTGGGGAACGCCTGCTCGGTGGCGGGGTCCTCCAGCGCCGGCTGCGCCAGGACGGCGTTGTGCGCGAAGTCGTCCGGGTGGTCGGGGTGGTTCGACCAGCCGAAGAACAGCTGCACGTCGGGGTTCGGGTCGTCGGGGAACCCGTCGCCGTCGGAGTCGACGTAGGTCGGGAACCCGGCGTCGGCGTACACGCCGTTCTGCTGGCGCGCGGGCGAACCCTCCTTCGAGAGGGTGTGCGTCCCGGCGATGCTCATGGCGTGGTTGTGGTCGGCGGTGACGACGATGAGGGTGTCGTCGCGGTCCTTCGCCCACTCCTTGGCGATGCCGACGGCCTGGTCGAGCTCGATCGTGTCGTACACGGCGCGGGGGCCGTCGAGCGGGTGCTCGGACTTGTCGATCGAGGCGCCCTCGACCATGAGGAAGAAGCCCTTGTCGTTCTTCTCCAGGACCTTCAGCGCGGCCTTCGTCATCTCGACCAGGCCGGGCTGGTCGTCGAACTGCTCGAGCACGTCGGGGTTCGGGGTGATCTCGCGGTCGATGTAGACGTTGAGGTTCCCGTTGTGGAACGTGCCCAGCAGTTTGTCGGGGGTCCCGGCGGCCATGACGGCCGACAGCTCGGTGCGGGTCCCCGCGTACGCGAAGCCCTTGTCCTTGAACTCCTCGACGAGGTCGCGGTCGTCCTCGCGGCGCGACCCCTCGACCGACTGCGGCAGCAGCGACGCGCGGCCACCACCCATGAACACGTCGGGCATCTGCCCCGGCGTGAGGGCCTGGTCCATGATGTCCAGGTACTCGGAGCGGCGGCGGGTGTGCGCGAACACCGCGGCGGGCGTGGCGTCCTGGATCTCGGCGGTGGTGACGATGCCGATCGACATGTCGCGCGAGCGCTTGAGGATCTCGGCGAGGGTCTCGACGCGCGGGCTCGCGGTCGGGTCCTCGGAGTTGCCCGGGTAGACGCCCATCGCGTTGACGGCCGACTTGTGGCCGGTCATGTACGCGGACATGGAGTTCGCGGAGTCCGTCGCGATCGAGTCGCAGCCGGAGGTGGTGACGTTCCCGCGGAAGTCGAGGGTGTCCATCTCCAGGAGCGCGTCGTACTTGCCCTCGGTGATGCCCTTGGACAGGATCCGGGCGCCGGTGATGGCGGCCTGGCCCATGCCGTCGCCGAGGAAGAAGATGACGTTCTTCGCGGTCTTGCCGCCGGCCTCGCTGAGGACGACCTCGTGCTCCACCTCCTGGGAGGCGGAGCCGTTGGCGGAGGAGACCGCGGCGGCGATCGTGTAGGTGCCCTCGGCGGGGTAGACGAGGTCCTCGAAGGTGACCTCGACGGAGTCGGCGGCGGAGCTGGTGCGGACCGGCGCCGGGCTCAGCAGGGGGGCGGGGCCGCTGCCGTCGCTGACCTTCACGACGATCTTCGTGGTCTCGGGGTCGACGCCGGTGGCCTCGACCCGCAGGTCGAACGTCGCGCCGACCTGGAACTTGGCGCGGTCGATGGGCAGGACCCTCACGGCGCTGCCGGTGCCGGCGGGCAGCGCGATGCGGCGGAAGGTCGTCGAGTAGTGGGCGTCCTTGGCGTTCAGCTGCGCCGGCACGTAGGCGGGGGCGGCGGACGCGGAGGAGGCGTCGACGAGGCCCTTGCCGAAGACGACGGCGGTCGCGAGACCACCGGTCCCGAGCAGGCCGCGGCGGGTGAAGAACCCGCGACGCTCCTGCGTGCCGTCGTCGTGGGGGCTGGACTGGGGGTCGGTCACCGAGGTACCTCTCGTTCGAGCTCTCCGGCGACCACGCGCCGGCTCCGGGGGCAGGCACAACGTGGCAGTGCGCGGCGAACGCGAGGAGAACGCGCCGGGAACCGCCGGTGCACGGTGCGCGCGTCGCGTCCCCGCGCTCAGGCGAGCAGGTGGTCCATCCGGTACGCCAGCAGTTCGCGCAGGACGATGGAGGTCGACGTCCGGCGGATCCCGCGGCAGCGCATGAGGCGCTGGGTGATGTCGTAGACGTGGTCGGCGTCCCGGGCGGCGATCTGGATCATGAGGTCGGCCTCCCCGGAGATCCCGAGGCACTCCACGACCTCGGGGATGCGGGCGACGTCCTCCACGAGCCCGGCGAACTCGCCCTGCTCGACACCCGCTGTGACCAGCGCGCGCATCGGCAACCCGACGCGCGCGGGGTCCAGCCGGGTCGAGTTGGGCCGCAGGGTGCGGTCGGCGCCGAGGCGTTCGAGGCGGCTGTGGACGGTCCCCCGGGCCAGGCCCAGGTCGAGCGCCAGCTGGGCCACGGTCGCGCGGGGGTCGCGGTCCAGCGCCAGCAGGATGCGCCGGTCCGTGTCGTCGAGAGTGGTCACGTCGACCACCCTAGGCAGCGGATCACGTTCGCGACTGGTCGGAACGACCAACGACACGCACGACTCTTGTACGTTCCGACGGGATGTCGTGTCATCAGCCCCATGACTCACACCGTCACCGTCGGGGCGTACCTGGCCCGCCGCCTGGAGCAGCTCGGCGTCCGGTACCTGTTCGGCCTGCCGGGTGACTTCAACCTCGCGCTGCTCGACGAGCTGCTCGGCGGGTCGGGGTTGCGGTGGGTCGGGTCCAGCAACGAGCTGAACGCCGGGTACACCGCCGACGGTCACGCTCGGTTGCGACGGGGGCCGGCGGCGCTGGTGACGACCTTCGGCGTCGGGGAGCTGTCGGCCGTCAACGCGACCGCGGGCAGCCGCGCCGAGGACGTCCCCGTCGTCCACGTCGTCGGGCTGCCCTCGACCCGGGCGATGGCCGAGGGGGCGCTGCTGCACCACTCCCTGGCCGACGGCGACTTCGGCCACTTCGTGCGGATCGCGGCGGAGGTCAGCGCCGCGGCCGTCGTCGTCCGGGCGCAGGGGGCGTGCACGGCGATCGACCGGGCCCTGCTGACGGCCGTCGGGTCCTCCCAGCCCGTCTACCTGGGGATCCCCGCCGACGTGGCGGTCGCGCCGGTGCCCGCCGCGCCGCTGGACCGGCCGCTGCGGGTCCTGCACTCCGACCCCGCCGTCGCCGAGGAGTTCCGGGCCGCGCTGACGCGGTTCCTCGGGCAGGCCCCCGAGGTCACCGTGCTCGCCGGCCCGCGCCTGCACCGTCGGCACCTGGAGGACCGGGTGCGGGCCCTGGCGGCGCAGAACGGGGTGCGCATCGCGACGCAGTCGGCGTCCAAGGCGATGCTCGACGAGTCGCACCCGGCGACGCTGGGCGTGTACGCGGGCCGGTTCACCCGCGACCCGCAGACGCGGCGGCGGGTGGACGAGGCGTCCCCGCTGGTGCTGGCCGGGGTCGTGGTGACCGACTTCCTCACGGGTTCCTTCAGCCACGGCTTCGACCCCGACGCGGCGGTCGACCTGCACCTGGACCACGCCCGGATCGCCGGGTCGGCGTTCTACGGGCTGTACCTGGAGGAGTCGCTGCGCATCCTCGAGGAGGTGCTGGAGGCGCGGTCCCCCCGTCCGGCGCCGCTGCCGCCCCGGGCGGTCGCCGACCCGGCCCCGCACGTGCCCGCCGACCCCGACGGGCCGCTGACCCACGCCGACCTGTGGCCGCTGCTGCAGCGCTGGCTGAACCCCGGGACGCTGCTGGTCGCCGAGGCGGGGACGTCGTTCTACGGGGCGCTGGAGATGACGGTGCCCGACGGGTGCGACCTGCTGGGCCAGCCCGTGTGGAGTTCCATCGGCTACACGCTGCCCGCGACGCTGGGCGCGATGCTGGCCGCGCCGGGGCGCGAGACGGTGCTCGTCATCGGCGACGGTTCGGCGCAGCTGACGATCCAGGAACTGGGGCGGCTGCTGTCCCTGGGCCTGACCCCGACGGTGCTGCTGGTCAACAACTCCGGGTACACGGTGGAACGCGCCATCCGCAGCCCCGAGGCCGTGTACCAGGACGTCGTGGCCTGGGACTGGACGAAGCTGCCCGCCGCCCTCGGCGCCCCGCGCACGCCGGTGTTCCGGGCCCGGACGCCCGCCGAGCTGTGCGACGTCCTCGGGAAGGTGCGCGCCGACCCGGACCACGCGGCGTTCGTCGAACTCGTCCTGCCGCGCGACGACGCCCCCGACTCCCTGCTCCAGCTCGCGCGCTCCGTCCGCTGACCCCCCACCCCGGCGGTGATCAAGGACTACCGCGCGCCGATCAAGGACTACCGCGCGCCGATCGAGGACACAGCCCTCCGGCGACGCCGCTGTGTCCTCGATCGGC